>JAIDKJ010000345.1 GCA_029051835.1 Paramuribaculum sp.
TCAATACGAAACCGATTGACAAGCGCTCCCCACCACATAGCCACGAAAGCCACTATCGCCATGACGCCTCCAGTCACCGATAGCCATCTCAACCGTTTGCCATGCCACAATGCGGGCAAAGACGCCACGGCATCGACAACCACAAACAGCATCTTAGGCACGATAAAGGTCATGTAGCCGAAAAGGATCCACATGATAAAGAGCAACGAACTGTCATCGCCCGACCGCCGCGGCATACTGATACCTACTACCAAGCCGGTATAAAGCAACAACGCCGACCACAGCTGTAATCGTGCCGGAACCCGGGACTCACACCGCCGACGTGCCGCCAGATATATATAGCCGTCGACCAGCAGACTGAATAAAACAACTACAAGGAGGAATGGCAAAGGGATTCGCATCTTGTCAACAATCAGTCGGCTGCAGCCAGCTTGTTTTTCAGCGGATTGGCATACATACTCAAGATCATCCGACGCATATATCCACGGTCGTCGTCCGAAAGTCCGGGAATATCGGCCGAGTCAATTTTGCTGTTTATATGGTCTTCCAGATCCGACATATCGGCTGCTGTATATTTGTCGCCAAGCTCCGTAGATCCTTCAAGCAGATCGGCTGCCACATAGTTGATCGGATAGATCTTATATCCGGTATGTATAGATTTGTCTATTATCGAACATATACGGCGGACGGCCTCCACGCGATCAACGTCGGCCGGTATGGCACGCACTTCGTCGGAAATGCATTTTCCTATTTCGAAATGCACACGTCCCTTGAACTGCAACATGCCGGTTTCCATACTGAGCAAATCATCGTGAGGCGACTTCTTGAAGTCAGGATCGTTTCGCTTCATTAGAAACTCTTTGGCTTTCAACCCGTCGTTGGGATCATATTCATAGGATATCGACACCGGCACGAGGTTGAGTTCGGCTATATTCTCCAGCAACGATCCGCTGCCGCCAAGCGCCATCATCTTGACAAGACTCTCCTGCGTAAGATCATTCGAATCCTTTGCCCGACCCTCACGCTGAGCGATCCAGATGCTCTCATGCTTGTCGGTAATAGCATGGTGCATATAGGCCGACAACTCTTTGGCCGCTTCGAGAGCCTTGGTCAGCTTAAGGTTGCGGCGCACTACAAAACTCTTATTAAGTTTCACCAGATCGGTGATCCAATCGTAAATCAGCAGATTGTCGCCTATCGCCACTTCGGATGTCGGCAGGCCGGCACGCAGAAAACAGAGATTCAGAAAAGAGGCATCGAGCACTATGTCGCGATGATTGGAAATAAACGTGAACGACTTATCGGTATCGACATTTCCCATACCTCCCACACTGATACCTGCGGTGGTCTTCTTGGCAAGCATCTCAAGGAAAGGCCACATGATCTTATTCTGAAAAGTAGCCTTGTCGGGAATTGCCAGAAGTTTGTTTACAAAATCGGAGAAATCCACTTCGGGCATCACATACCTTACTGCGTGTGCAAAACCTGGATCCTTGACAAGGAGTGACAACTT
>JAIDKJ010000346.1 GCA_029051835.1 Paramuribaculum sp.
TTGCTCAAATGAAGAAAACTATATAATCCTTTCGGGTAAAGGACGTTTTAAGATCGATGACGAGGTTTTTGACATAGCCGAAGGATCAATCGTGCGGGTAGCTACGGGATGTGACCGCAACCTAAGATGCACATCATGCGAACCGCTCACGTATATCTGCATCCAGGCTAAAGAGAACAGCCTGACTGACTATACGGCGTCAGATGCCGATATAACCCAACGCCCCAGTCAGCTCTGACTCCAACCATACCATACAAAAACAGAGCATAACGACTGTAGCACCGAGCCACAACGAAACTGCACTCCATAATGGTGAACTGCACCCCAAAAGTTAGACACAAAACTTTTGGGGTGCAGTTTTGCCGTGACGGACTTTCATCCTCAATACCGGCGGCGCTCACTCATTGCGCAGAATAGTTATGGGATTGACACGTATAGCGCGCCATATCTGACGGGCTACAGTGAAAAGACCCACTGTGGCGATCAGTCCGAACGACACAAGAAAGATCCACCAGGGCAAAGTTATATGAAAGGCGTAGCTCCTGAGCCACTCGTTCATCAGTATTACCGAAACCGGAGTACCGATAGCCGCAGCTATCAGTGTGAGCACCATCAGTTCTCGGGTCAGCACCATGAACAGACTCTTTTTACCGGCTCCCAGCACCTTGCGTATGCCTATCTCCTTCATGCGCGACATGGTAGAGAAAAGCGTCATGATCCAAAGTCCAAGACAGGCAACAAACACCGCGAGCAATGAAGCACAAGTGAATATGCGGCTGAAATTGCGGTCGGACTTATAAAGATTGTAATTGAAGTCGCTAAGACGGAAATAGGAGAAAGCTGCCATCGGGAAATAGCTCTTGTATATACGTTCTATCGCATCGACACTCTCCTGCTCAACCTCACTGTCAAGCATGACCGAGATATATGGTGTGGCAATGATCGGCACGCGCTCCTTCAGAAAAAAGATGATAGGCTTGTAAGGCTCGGAAAATGACTGCTGCTGATAGTCGCGCACCACCCCTATGACTTCAAGCGGAGTACTGACCACTTCCATAGCCAGCTGCTTGCCCAAAGCATCTTCAGCCGAGGTATATCCCAGCACTCTTACCGCCTCTTCGTTGAGCACCACCTTGTCGTGTTCATTGCCATACCCTTCGGAAAATCCTCGTCCGCAGACAAACTGCGGCGCGTAAAGCGTCAGATAATCATAATCGACCGCAAACATCTGAATCAGCTTTACCTCCGACGCATCGCTGCCATAAGGCCTGTTGGTAAAATAGTTGGCCACTTCTACTCCCGGCACTGCGCCCGACACCGACACAAGCCGCACTGACGGCTGACGTTCCAGATGCCTCTTAAAGTCTGCGACACGCACTGCCATATCCTCGGTCGACGACGGATATTTCAGCACCACTACGCGGTCAAACAACGGCGAAGCGCTCCGGCTCTGCATATAGTCGACCTGCATCATCACGGCAAATGTGCCTGATACCAGAATAAACGAAGCCACGAACTGAACCAGCATCAACAGCTTGCGGATCTTGTTGCCCCTGCGTCCATGCAGCATGCGTCCCTTCATGAAATCCGTAGGCCGGATGCGCGTCATCAGAAAAGCGGGATACAGACCCACTATGATCACACCGGCCACATATATTGCAGCCACGATAGCCCAGCACACCGGCGAGGTCAAAATGTCGGAGGCAAAGTTGCAGCCCACCATCCGCGACACAAAAGGAAGCATGACTGCAAGCAATAACGCCGCAAGGATAAGAGCCAGAAAATTCACCACACATGATTCCAGCAGGCCGTAGGTGATTATCTGACGACCCGTAGCTCCGAAGATCTTGCGCAGGCCAAACTCCCGTCCGCGCTCAAGATAACGCGCTATGGTAAGGTTCAAGGCGTTGACCCATCCGGTAAGGAGCAAAGCTATGGCCATAACAAGCAGAATATCAACGGCGATCCGACTCCCCTTGGCTTCTTTTTCATACGATTTGCGCGGTGTAAGATGTATATCCTCAAGCGGTATCAGCTCAATCTTCCACTCCTTATGGCGAAGCGCCGCTGTGCGGTAGTTGGCTGAAATCGACGAAAAAGCTTCAGCGACATCATCCGGATCCACGTCCTTGCCAAGACGCAGATATGTGTAAACTCCATGAATATACCATATCTCGCGCCTCGCCTCCGGAATAGTCGAATATGACAAGAGAAAGTCGTAGCGCAGATGTGAATTATAGGGCATATCCTCCATAACCCCGGTCACTTCAAAACACTGCACTGATGAAGGTGTCTTGAAAGTAAGCATTTTGCCTATAGGATTTTGGTCGCCGAAGTAACGGTGAGCCGCGCTTCGTGCCACGACAACCGTATTGGGACGTTCGAGCTGCCTCTCTCCCACGCCTTCTTCGATCCGGAAATCGAACATATCGAAAAAGGCCGGCTCTGTATAGCAGTAGCTGTCCTCGATAAACTGACGGTCGCCATAAGTCACCTCCTGCTCCCGATCCTGGGCTGTGACCCTCACATATTGCTCTATGCCCGGTATTTCACGACTCATCACCGGACCATGACCGAAAGTGGTCGTGGCCCAATTGTCGGTAAGCAGCCCTCCCTCATACAGCCGGCTCTCGGCACGGTAAATCCTGTCGGTATGGTGAAAGGTGTCGAAACTCAGCTCGAACCTTACGTAAAAAAGCACCATCAAGGCGGCGGCGACGCACACCGAAAGTCCTGCGATATTAAGAGCCGAAAGTGATTTTTTTGACCGTCGGCGGTTGATGATTTGTGATAAATAGTCCATTTATAATTTACTTGTGTGGATGATTTACTTGCGTAAGTTCAGATGTTGATTGTCGCCAAACAGTTCATAGCCGGATATGATGACCTGCTCGCCCGGCAAAAGCCCTTCGAGCACCTCGTAAAACACAGGATTCTGACGTCCGAGCCGCACCCGGCGCATCGTGGCAGCAGAGCCGTCGTGGTCAACCACATACACATAGCGGCTGCCGCTGCTCTGATAGAAACTGCCACGTGGTATCATTACAGCCTCCTCCGGATCGCCAAGCTGTATGTCGACATGATAAGTCTGTCCGGAGCGGATATTTTCAGGCCTGTCGGATACAAAATGGAGATCAGTGCGAAACTGCCCCTCCTGCACTTCAGGATACACTTTGGTAACCGTCATTCCATAGCGTTTCCCTTCACGCTCAAAACCGGCTGACAACCCCGGGCGAATATGCTCGACGTAGTGTTCGTCGATTCTGACCTCCACTTTTAGCTCGGGAGTGATAATCTGTCCGATGCGCTCTCCCTGCGATATCGACTGCCCGACCTGAGCCGCGATATTGCCCAACTGTCCGGCCACAGGCGCCTTGACAAGCAGATTATCAAGCCGCTGACGCACCAAAAGCAAACTCTGCTTCATATTGGCTATATTCTCGTCAAGGCTCTTAAGCTGTCCCTGACGCAGCTCCTGATCGCTCTTTATGCGACTGTCGAGCACTTCCATTTGCCCTACAGAAGCCTCATAATCCTCTCTGGCACGAAGATACTCTTCCTCAGCCACGAAACCCTTGTCAAACAAGTGAGAATATTGTCGGTAGCGACGCTCTTTCTGCACCACTTCCTTCTGCATCCCTATCATATCCTGCTTCAGTCTGAGATGTTCCTGATCCATAGTCAGCCGGGTATTGCGCAATTCATTTTCCTGATAGGCCAGATCAGCCTCGCTCTGCAGAATGCCGATATTTAGCAGCGGATTGCTCAGACGGAGGATGACATCACCGGCATTCACCCAAGCCCCTTCCTCGATGATACGCTCCTCCACCCGTCCGCCTACAACCTGGCTCTTCTACCCATCTCCGAGACCACGAG
>JAIDKJ010000347.1:0-3435 GCA_029051835.1 Paramuribaculum sp.
CCGGTCGATCTCCACGGTATGGTCGCATGACTCACGGCGGTTTTCGTCGATCAGCGAATAGACTATATGCCCCCCTACGGTGTAGACCGGCACTCCGCACGTACTGTAATAGCACGATTGCGCGAGTCGGTCATAAGCTGCATAGAAGCCGCCGCGCGCTATAATACACAATGCGCTTACCGATGCAAGAATGGCCGACAGGAGCACAATGCGCGGCAAAGGCCGACGAGGCCTCACTGCAGCCATCCGTTTCATAGCCGCACCGCCGGCTATGATTATCAGCAAGCCAATCAGGTCATACCACCGGATCGAATCGGCCACACTGGCGGTGAAATCCGACAGATTTCCTGCAAGCAGATAGCTCGAAGGCGGTATGGCCGTAAGATACGTGCGGCAATACATGAGATTTGCCTCAAGCAATCCGAACACCGCCGTCAGCCATATCAGATGCACCGCAATCTTGCGTGTGGCGATATATGGAAGTGAGATCAACAGGGCGGCCACCAGAGTATTGAGCCACATCAGAGGATCGCTCATGGCTCTGAAAGTGGTAGCCATGCACCAGTCGACATCAAACCACAGCAACAATGCCAGCGACGAGAGCATGGCCGCACACATTCGCGCAGTCCACAGATCCCGTCCTGAAAAAATTCTCAATATTTTTTTCATCACTATAATCCTTCACCCGCACGCATATCACGTCACCGCTTCAACTTCAGCGACGCCCACATCATGGCTGCCAGAGATGCGAACAGTATCAGGCTTCCGAGAGCCAGTGCATAGCGGCCAAGACACAGCATCACGTAGCAGCACGCGTATATCAGAGTAAGAATCGACGCAATGGTCAGACCCGTGCGCAGCGATGCAAGCATCCGCCACATATAGCCTCCGATAAGCGCTATGGTCATGAATGATGCCACAAGATATGCCACTCCGAAAGAGGTGAACTCCACAAACGAAAGCAACAGGAGATAGAACATCACCAGCGCCGCGCCTATCAGAAAGCAGTTGAACAGCGGTATCGGCCGCTTGATGATCACTTCCGTAAAAAACAGGCTGATGAATGTCAGCACTATGATGATGAAAGCGAATTTCAGGCTGCGGCTCACCTTGCGGTAGCGATCCACGCCCACCAGAAATTTCGATCCGATCACCGGCACATCTAAATGTTCCACGATTACGTAGTCCGATTCCGAAACCACTTCAACTACTTCAACTGCACCTCCCAACAATGACCAGTCATTGTTGTCGATAAGCTGATTGCAGGTTTCCACACTCATGGCCGAACTGCTTTCCCACTGTGCTAAAAAGGTGCGGTCGGTCACCGTTCGGTCGTCGGGCAGACTGCTGCCCGTAAACGACGGATTGCGGGCCTCACCTTCCATTGTCACTACAGTATTCTGTCCGCTCTGCACCACTTCGATTTCGCCTGATCCATGGATACTGAAAGAGATATCGAAGTCCGTGGCTTCAGCCAGTGCTGCAGCGCCCACATCCGCTACCAGACTGTTGCCGTCGCGCTGCCACTCAACCGTGCGCCCGCCGATACGGAGCGGTTCCATCCGGTAGATCTTGCGGGCCGGAACCCTGACTGTCATCATCACTCCCTCGGCGTCCGACGGCAGATGCAACGCATCAAAACTACCCGACATCTTCACGGCCGCATCATAAACCTCAGCCTCATATATGCCGCGATGAAGCGTCTTCGACTCTATCGACACATTGCAACGCAGCGCACGGGCAACAGCCGCTACCGAATCGCCTGTCATGACAAACGGACCGCCGATGCGCACTGTCCCGCCCCACTCGTCGGCAATGCGGTCGGCCACATCGTTGACCGACGACTGACGGTCGTAGACAAGTCCCCACACTATCAGTGTGGCTATCATCAGCACCACGCACTGCACTATCATCATCACTATCTTCGTACCGAGCCGTTCCGGCTTGCGTGGAGCCGGGACGTATGCGGGAGGCAGCGGGGGCGGAGTTGTTGACCGAACGTTCATTTTATGATCAGTTCGCCCTCAGCGGTCTGCCTCATGCGCAGAGTGAAATACATAGCCAGAGCTATGATGACAAACAGCAGTATGCTGCCTATCAGCAGAGCAAGCGAACCGATGTAGATCAGCAGGAGTATCACCGCATACTCGGCCACAAGAATCCCTGCGGTGAGCCACATGGCCTTGACACTGGAGGTTATGCCTTTGACAAAGACAGTGATCAGTCCGGCTGTCATTACAGTGACTATGCTGTATGATGCCCAGAACGGCACGAACTCAGCCAGCGCGAGCAGCATCAGATAAAACAGTCCGAGCGCACATCCGATGAGTGCATACTGCAGCAGATTTGTATGTTTGCGGAATGCGACCTCGATTAAAGTAAGCGATATCAGCGATATGGCTATCAGCGCGAAACAATAGCTTGCGCTGTCCGACACCATCAGAGAACTGCTTTCCGACAGCAATCCCTGACTCTGACGTTCCACACCATAATCACCTATACCGTCGGCTATAAGAGCCATGATAGCCGAGAAAACAGCTATCACAAGCGTCTGGACTCCAAGCCATGCTGTGGTGTGGTGTGGAGCTGACACCATAGCAGGAGGCACTGGCGGCATTTGAGAGCCGTCGAAATTATGCATCGTATCCATTTTGCAAAGATATTGGTTGTGATTTTGCAAATTTAAGGATTTATGCCGCCGACTGCAAATATAAGCAAATAAAATCCGGCAGGCACAGTTGCGTTTTTAACCCTTTTTAATGGTTGTTACCTGCGATGTCCGCGCCGGAGAATCACATATAAAATCACCGGAACACCCACCACCGGCGTCACGGCATTGAGCGGCAATACCATGTGGGCCGGCAACACGCATATAAGATTGCACAGCAGAGCCACCGCGGCTCCGACAACGAGCGTTCCGGGCAACAGCACACGATGATCGGCCGTGCGGAATATCATGCGCGCCACATGGGGCATCGCCAGTCCGATAAAAGCTATCGGCCCGCAAAAAGCCGTGACCGACGACGAAAGAAGCCCGGTGGCGAGAAGCAGTATATTGCGTACACGCCCCAGATTTATGCCGAGGCTTGAGGCATAGTCGGCTCCGAGTTGAACTATGTTGAGCGGCTTGACGAGCAGCAGCGACAGAATTATGCCGCTGCCCGCAATGGCAGCGAACAGAGGCAGACTCGCCGACGTCACTCCGCTGAAATTTCCCATGCCCCACATCACATAGCTCTGTATGCCGTCGGCTGTCGACGTATAGTTGAGAAGCATTATCAGCGACGAGGCAAGATAGCCTATCATCACTCCCACTATCAGAAGCATCAGATCGCTGCGAATCACGGCCGACAGCGCGAGCAGCAATCCTATCACGGCCAGACTGCCCACAAACGCTCCGGCCATGACAGCCGCATATCCGCTCCAGCTCATGAC
>JAIDKJ010000347.1:3445-3878 GCA_029051835.1 Paramuribaculum sp.
CTCCGGCACTGATACTGCCGCCGAACAGCAGTATCACCACCGCCACACCAAGGCTGGCTCCGGAGTTGATGCCGAGCACCGACGGCCCGGCCAGAGGGTTGCGGAATGCCGTCTGAAGCAGCAGTCCCGAGGAAGCTAGAGCGGCGCCGGCTATGATGGCGGTAAGCATCTGCGGTATCCGGCTGCCGAGAATGATGTATTCGACCGCATCATGCTGTGAGCCGACACCCGTGAGCACGTCTGTGACCATCCGGGCCGGGATGTCGACCGAACCGAAATACACGTTCAAGACTGCAAGCATGGCTGTAGCCACAAGCAGCGCCGCAAATCTCACCGCCGTTCCGTTCATGGTTGAAGGGGAATGAAATATGAGTGTCCGGGATATGGCTCGGCCAATCCGGGAGGCATGATCGAGATAAGTTCGGCCAACAGC
>JAIDKJ010000348.1 GCA_029051835.1 Paramuribaculum sp.
GTGCTGCATGGCCTTCGTGCCGAGCATTCGCGGCAGACCGCTGCGCAGGAGCTTGAGTAGCTCCTGTTGATTTTTTTCGGCAAGCTGGCGAAAGTTTTGTGGTGTCATTGTCTGGAGTGTAAGAGAAAAGTGTTACTTTTGCGATGCCAGAGGGTTAAACTTGCCGTGGTCGTCCATCGGGCGCTGCGGTTCCTGCGGCGGGCTCCGAAAGGAGCCTTTTTTATATGCAGGGGATATCATATTGTAAAATCCCACTCACACCGAGTCAGGGCTTTGTTTTATGTTTTCAGTAGGTTACAAAAAAAGAGGCTGCGCCTATTTTGACACAGCCTCCATATTAATTGCGGAAGATGATGATCACTCGGCTTCGAGCAGCTCTATCATCTTGATGGCGCTGTCGGGGATACGGGTGCCGGGGCCGAAGATGGCCGCTACACCGGCGCGATAGAGGAAATCGTAGTCCTGCGCGGGGATCACACCGCCGGCAGTGACGAGTATATCCTCGCGTCCGAGCTTGCGCAACTCCTCGATGACCTGCGGCACGAGCGTCTTGTGGCCGGCTGCGAGAGAGCTGACACCGAGTATGTGCACGTCGTTCTCCACTGCCTGACGAGCCGCCTCGGCGGGTGTCTGGAAGAGCGGTCCCATATCAACGTCGTAGCCGCAGTCGGCATAGCCGGTAGCCACGACTTTGGCTCCGCGGTCGTGTCCGTCCTGGCCCATTTTTGCGATCATGATACGCGGCTGGCGTCCTTCGCGCTTGGCGAACTCCTCCACCTTCTTCTGTGCCCTGACGAAGTCGGGGTCGTTGTTGGTTTCGTTGCTGTACACTCCTGAAATTGTTTGGATCTGTGCTTTGTAACGTCCTACCACCTCCTCGCAGGCATCGGATATCTCTCCGAGAGTAGCGCGCAGTCCGGCAGCCTTCACAGCGAGGTCGAGAAGATTGCCCTTCTTGGTGCGCACACATTCGGTGATTGCAGCGAGAGCCTCCTTGACCTTGGCCTCGTCGCGATGAGCCTTGACATCGTTAAGACGCTCGATCTGCTCCTTGCGCACCTCGGTGTTGTCGATTTCGAGGATGTCGATCGGATCCTCGTGGTCGAGCCGGTACTTGTTGATGCCGACGATAGTCTGGCGTCCGGAGTCGATACGCGCCTGTGTGCGTGCGGCCGCACCCTCGATACGGAGTTTCGGCAGTCCGGTTTCGATAGCCTTGGCCATGCCTCCGAGCTTTTCGATCTCCTGTATGTGTTCCCATGCGCGGTGTGCGATCTCGTTGGTGAGCGCCTCCACATAGTATGAACCGGCCCAGGGGTCGATCTCCTTTGTCACCATGGTTTCCTCCTGGATATAGATCTGCGTATTACGTGCGATACGCGCCGAGAAGTCGGTGGGCAGAGCGATAGCCTCGTCGAGAGCGTTGGTGTGGAGCGACTGTGTGTGGCCGAGGGCGGCGCCCATAGCCTCGATGCAGGTACGTCCGACATTGTTGAACGGATCCTGCTCGGTCAGCGACCATCCGGAGGTCTGCGAGTGGGTGCGGAGTGCGAGCGACTTCGGGTTCTTGGGGTTGAACTGCTTGACGATCTTGGCCCAGAGCAGACGTGCGGCGCGCATCTTGGCGATCTCCATGAAGACGTTCATGCCGATAGCCAAGAAG
>JAIDKJ010000349.1 GCA_029051835.1 Paramuribaculum sp.
ACTACAATATACGCAACAAGCGCATCGATACCGAGATAGCCCGGGCCGACCTGCAATCGGCCTATGGTGATTTTCTCCCTTCGGTAAGCGTCATCGGCAAGTCGGGCCGTCGGTTGGGACATTCGGTTGATCCGGCTACAAACCAATATACTTCCGATGCTTTCTGGGACAATGCCGTGAGTCTTAGCGTGTCGCTTCCGATATTCGAGGGACTTGCGCGCATCAACCGTGTGAAGTTTGCCAGACTCAACAAGGCTATATGCGGTTACGCCGAGAAGGCAGCCGAAAACAGTCTTGCACTTGAGATAACAGAGGCTTATTACCGCTATATTTTCGACGTAGAGATGCATGAAATAGCCTCGGAGCAACGTCGATTGGGCGAACTGTATTATGAGAAGATGACCGAATATATACGGCTCGGTATGCGCCCGCGTAGCGACATCAGTGAACTGAAAGCCCGATTGCAGGCCGACAGATATCATGAACATGTAAAGGCACATGATTGCCGGTTGTCAATGTCCGCTCTCAGAGAGCTGATGGGAATGGATGGGGCTGACTCAGTGCGCGTGAGCCGTGAGGATATTGCCGATACGGTTTCAATTGATATTCTTGATCTGACAGGCCTGTATGATTCGGCAACGACTTCTTTGCCTGAATATAAAATCATGCAGATGCGTGACGAGGCATCCCGCAGGGCTGTGTCAATTGCCGCCGGAGCGCTGTTCCCATCGGTCAGGATGGAGTTCAACGTCAATTCAGGTTGCTATACGGCGCCGAACAGATCGGAATCCATACCGTCGTTTGGCTCTCAGTTGCGAAATAATCTCAACCGCTATGTGGGCATAAGTGTCGCAGTGCCTCTGTTCGACAGCCTCAGGCGTTACAAAGATATACGCAAGGAAAAGATGCGCCACCGTCAGGTGGTCAACGACAACGAGCGGCAGCGGCAAGCTCTGGAGAATGATATTTACGACACCTTCCTGTCGGCGAGGACTGCCGCCGAGGAGTTTCATCTGGCCGGCGAACAGCTCGAGTCGGCATCGGTGCTGTGGCATCAGAACGAGGAGAGATGGCACGAAGGCCTTATATCGGGGTTTGAACTAATGGAGTCGCGCAATATGTATATGCAGGCACGTATGGAACTGGTGCGTGCAAAGCTGCAATATGTGTTCAGAAGCAGGATGATACACTTTTACCGTACAGGTTCATTTATCCGGCATGTGAGTTCGTGCGAAGACAATTGGAAATACTGATTATAGAGCGTTACTTAATGATGGACACTAAAATAGAGAAAAAGTCACGTTTTTCGACAAAGAGAATTGTAGCAATGGTCTTCGTCGTGGCGGTATTGATCGTGGCGGTGTGGCTGATGACGGCCCGTTCGTCGTCAACGATGAATGTCGATAAAAACAGTGTCACTATCGCCACGGTCACTAAAGGCGAGTTCAATGATTATATCCGCGTGGCCGGTAGGGTAATTCCCGATAAAATTGTTTATCTG
>JAIDKJ010000350.1 GCA_029051835.1 Paramuribaculum sp.
GGTTTGGGCGGTGGGGGTGAAGTCGAGGATATAGAGCCTCGACGGGATGCTGCCGATAAGGGCGGTCAGCTCAGATTGCGGCAGGGGGGCGTCTGCGATGGCAAGATTGATGGTCGGAAGGTCGATATTGCGCTGTAGTCCGCTGATCCACTCCTGTTGCGTTTCTGTGCGGTCGTTCCTGCCATATACAACGATGGGGAGCGAGCGGTCGGCGGCGGCGAATTTCAGCTTGGCGTCCGCTTCCGTGCCTATCTCAAGTCGGTCTATTGGCTGCGTGTGCGGCAGATAATAGCGGTATTCCGTTCCGAAGCCGTGTATCGGAGCCACGGGGGCGGCAAATGTAGGCGGTGTGGTGCCGGCGATGCGGCGACACTGGTGCCAGATGCCGTTGCGGTCCACCTGGAAGAGGCGTCCGGGATCTTCGCCGTCAGGGTTGATTCTGATCTTGATCTCTTCGGCATCGGTAAAGAAGCCGACCGCCAGTCCGGCGGGAAGCATGGCGTCGTTGCGGCTCTCTGCTGTCAGCAGGCGGGTGGCCTGCGTCGGAAGCCGGTGGTAAGTGGTATCGTCAGCCCACGCGCGGTTCTGGACGGTGGGATAGCCGGCTTTCATCGGGTTGTGCCATGATATAGAGTCGGGGCTGTCCGAGGCGTAGGCGGAGCTGCAGCCGGCGACGATTGTCGCTGCGGCGAGGAGTCTTTGGAGAGCCTGCAATGGTGATGTTGCCATGATTGGTGTTTTAGTCAGGGTTAGTGATGGTCGATCGTGTTTGTCGTGATTATGGCAAAGTTAGGCATTATGCGGTGAAAAAAAAGCCTCTTTCGGCCTTTTTTTCGTGCATGTCCGACATGATGGGGGTGCATATTCGGTAGTGTTGCCGTTTTGAAACGCAAAAAAATATTAAATCTGGAGGAGTTTTCAGGATTTACATTAACTTTGCAGGAAGTAAAAGAAAAGTAATTCTCTTAAATCAAACTACGATGGTAAACAGCAAGCCTTATGTGATCGGTATCGACATGGGTGGCACCAATACGGTGTTCGGCATTGTCGACGCTCGTGGCGTGGTCCTTACGAGTGACTCGATCAAAACGAAAAAACATTCGAATATAAACGATTATATCGACGAGCTATACACGGAAACCATGAGGCTTGTTCGCGCGATCGACGCCGAAGGCAAGATCTTCGGCATAGGCGTGGGCGCTCCCAATGCCAACTATTTCACCGGCATGATCGAGGATGGCGTCAACCTTCCCTGGCCCACTCCGGTGCCTTTCGCGCAGTTGCTGTCGGAGAAGTTCGGCATACCGGTGGCCATCACCAACGATGCCAACGCCGCCGCTATCGGTGAGATGACCTACGGCGCGGCACGCGGTATAAGGGACTTCATAATGATAACGCTCGGCACAGGTGTCGGCAGCGGTATCGTGATCAACGGTCAGCTCGTCTATGGCCACGACGGCTTTGCCGGAGAGCTTGGCCACGTGATAGTGAAGCGCAGCAACGGCCGCCTCTGCGGATGCGGACGCGCGGGTTGCCTCGAAACCTACTGCTCGGCTACCGGCGTGGCACGCACGGCGCGCGAGTTTATCGAAATACGCACCGAGCCTTCGGTGCTCCGCGACATACCTGTCGACGCCATCACATCGAAAGATGTCTACGACGCCGCAATGGCAGGCGACAAGATAGCGAAGGAGATCTTCGAATACACCGGCACGATACTCGGTGAGGCGCTGGCCGATTTCACGGCATTCTCGTCGCCTGAGGCATTCGTGCTCTTCGGCGGACTCGCCAAGAGTGGCGAGCTGCTCCTCAAGCCGCTCCGCGAAGCGATGGAGCGCAATATGCTCAGCATCTACAAGGGCAAGGTGAAGGTGCTCCTCTCG
>JAIDKJ010000035.1 GCA_029051835.1 Paramuribaculum sp.
TTCCTATTATTCCTCTTATTCCTCTGATCCCTCCTATAATTCCGATCGCTCCGATCCCTCCCCAGCATTTTTTTTTAGCTATCTTTGTTGCAAAACGCTACCCCGGTGCGTATCTCTATCGAAATGGATTCACGACAGCTCACATCCACGTTTATGGCCATGCGCCAGCGATTGCTCGCTACCGCCCGACAACTCCTCGGCAACGAGGATGATGCCGTCGACGCGCTGCAGGATGCTTTCGTGGGACTGTGGACTCGCGCCGACCGTTACAGCGACGAGAGCCACGCCCGCGGAGCCACGGTGATTTCGGTGCGCAACGCAAGCATCGACCTGCTGCGGCGCCGGGCCGTCCGACGCGGAGAGGAGGTCGACGCTACCGTCGGGTCGTCCGACATCGCAGAGCCGGATAGCGAAAACCACGCCGAACGGCTGATGGACGAGGTCAACCGGCTGATGGACGAACATCTGAGCGAACGCGACAGAGAGATATTGCGACTGCGCGATGCCGATGAGTGGCCGATGGATGAGATCGCCGAACGGTTCGGACTCACCGAGGCCCACGTCAGGACTATCGTCAGCCGAGCGCGCCGCACCATCCGCGACCGCTATCTCGAGCTCGAACGGATCCACACTGCAAACAACAACCACTAACCATTAACTCTATGATGGATCAAAACCCGCATACCGACAACCGGACCGACACTATCGCCAGGCTGACCGAGCGATATTATGCCGGACTGACCTCACTCGAGGAGGAGCGGACACTCCGACAGCTGCTCGCCCGCGACGAGAGCCATGAGCATCGGCCGCAACGCGCCACTATGGCCTACACCGCCATGATGCGCCGCCGCAGCAGCCGACCGCACAACAGCCTGCGCAAAGCCATGAGCATGGCCGCCGCCCTGACTGCTGCCGTAGGCCTGACCTACGCTGCCCTGACATTCGGAACGGACGGCAGCGAGTGCTATGCGATGGTCGACAACCGCATGATCGACGACCCCACCACCGTGACAGCCATGATGGAGGCCACGCTCGGCGAAGTGGCTGCAGCCCGCGACGACATGCACGCAGCCGTCGCCAACCAGTTGAACGAAATAAGCCTACAGCTATGAAACCAAGACTCATGCTCCTGATCGCCTGCCTGGCAATGGCCGGCATAGCCCTGGGAGCCGACCGCACCGAAGCGGCCCGCATGATCGACCGATATGCCTCATCCCACGGAGCCGAGGTGACGGTGATCAAAGGGGGCGACCTGAGCCGCTACAGCATCAGCGAATACCACTCGCTGACACTCCCCTCAGCCGACGCCGCAACCGCCGACGCCATCGCGGCCGCCGTCGGCACCGACATGGCTTCGGCCGCCGACCGCGAAGTGAGCTACCACGACGGACGCATCAAATATGCGTTTCTCACCCTGCCGCCCGACGAAGCCGGCCTCAACCGCTACGTGATCTACGTTTGCAACCCGGCGCAGAATGGCCGCCGCCGGGTGGTGCTCATCGACATAAAGGGCAAGGCCACCGCCCGACAATTACAGAACCTGATCAAAATCACATCAAAATGAAACGTCTGACTACAATAGCACTGATCCTCGCGGCCGCCGTCGGCACAGCCACAGCATCCACCGCCACCGACACTCTGAAAGTAGTGGAAAATCCCGGCGAAGTGACCATCATAACCAACGGCAAGCGGTCGCTATCGCTCAAAGTGCAGACCGAAAACTCGCGATACGATTTCATGGCCGAAAACGTGCAGAACCACAAAGAGCCGGTGATCGACATAAGCGTCCCGTTCATCGACAACGTGAAGAAACGCACCACTAACGGCCGACGGCCCAAATGGCGGTCGTTTGCCATGCGCGGACTCTACGTCGGCGCATCGCTCCCCGCCGACGCCGCGCCGGGCATCCGCACGGGATGGGAGATCGGCATAGGCCAGCTCAGCGGAGTGGAACTGCTCAGCCCTTCGCGCCGCACATCGCTCACGGCCGGAGTGGGATTCTTCTACCGCCGGCAGAAAGTCGGCAACGGCTACCATATCGACGGCACAACCAACGGCCGGATATTTCTCGCCCCCGACGGCGAAGACATGCGCTCGGCAAGCTCGTCGGTCAGCAGCTTCGGCCTGCAGCTCCCCATAATGCTCAAGCAGAAACTCATCGGCCCGACCGGCATAGCGATAGGAGTCGTGGGAATGTGGAACACCTACACCACCGCCTCGGCAAAATGGACCACCGCCGACGGCACCACCTGCAAGCGCAAGATGAAAGGACTCCACCAGAGAGCATTCACCGCCGACGCCCTGCTGATATTCAACCTCGGCTGCGAAATCGGATTGTATGCGCGCTACTCGCCGATGCGGATGTTCCACCGCTCCACCGGCCCCGAATACTCACTGTGGTCGACCGGACTCAACATCGGCTTCTGACCTCGCGCCGCCTCGACCCACCAGACATCACAATACAATCACCGACAACCCGACACAACAATGAAACGACTGATCATATCACTGGCCGCAGCCACCATAGCCACTGCCGCCGCATCGGCCACCGTCGCCGCATCGGCCGACTCCATCATCAGTATCGACAACGCCCGGCGTGTGGTGGTCACCGAACAGAACGGCACCGTAGCCGTCAGCGTCGAATGCCCCGACACCACCCTGACATTCATCCACGCCGCCACCCAAAGCCGCAGTGTACGCTCCGGCTCCGGCCTCTTCAGCAGCCGCCTGCTCCGCAGCAACGCCAAACGCTCAGACCAAAGCACCAACTGGATCATAGGCTCCGTTTCGATGGGCGTGACAGGCGCTCCGGGCGCGCAGATCAACATCGAGCCGGCCAAATCGTTCGAGATATCCATGCTCATGTTTCCCGGCATCAGACGCTACGCCGGCGATGAAGCTTTCAGCATAGGCCTCGGATACACCTGGCGCAACTACCGCTCCACCACCGGACAACGCTTCGTCAAGACCGGCGACAACTCCATAGGCATCGACGCCTTCCCCGAAGGAGTGACCCCGCGCATGAGCCGCCTGCACACATTCTCGCTGCAGCTCCCGATGATGTACGAGCACACCTTCCCCTGCCACGTCTACAACACCCGCTTCATGATCGGCGCCGGAATCATACCGTCGTATAACGCCTACGGCAGCATCAAGACCACATGGACCGACGCCGAAGGCCACCGGGGCAAAGACTTCCACCGGGGAGTGGGACTGCGCAAATTCACCGTCGACTTCATGGCCATGGTGCGCGTCAGCTCCGGCATCGGAGTATTCTTCAGATATTCGCCCTGCGACGTGCTCCAAGGCTCCTCGCCCCGCTTCAAATCGTGGACAGCCGGAGCCGCGCTCCTGCTCTGACGCCCGGCAGCCGGCAACCTTGCGCAAGTTTATAAAAAGCGATATTACGGTAATGTCGCTTTTTTGTCGTAAATTTGCAGCGCAATACTACAGAACACCGATAGATTACTGATCGAGATGACACAGCAGCGTAAAGTAAGGGTGCGTTTCGCCCCGTCGCCCACCGGCCCCCTCCACATCGGAGGCGTGCGCACGGCTCTCTACAACTACCTTTTCGCCCGCCAGACCGGCGGCGACATGATACTCCGCATCGAAGACACCGACTCGCAGCGGTTTGTTCCCGGAGCCGAAGACTACATCAACGAAGCCCTCGCATGGCTCGGAATCAAGATCGACGAGGGCGTAAGGGAAGGGGGCGCCTACGGCCCCTACAAGCAGAGCGAGCGCCGCGACATCTATCGCGAGCACACCCGTCGGCTTCTCGACGCAGGCAAAGCCTACATAGCCTTCGACACTCCCGCCGAGCTTGAGGCCGCCCGCCAGGCCACGCCCAACTTCCAGTACGACGCCTCGACCCGCTCACGGATGCGCAACTCGCTGACCTTGCCGGCCGACGAAGTGGAGCGCATGATAGCCGAGGGCACACCCTACGTAGTGCGCTTCAAGATCGAACCCGGACGCGACGTCACCGTCGACGACCTGCTCCGCGGCAAAGTGACCATCAACTCGTCGGTGCTCGACGACAAAGTGCTCTACAAGAGCGCCGACGACCTCCCCACATATCACCTGGCCAACATCGTCGACGACCACCTCATGGAGGTGACCCACGTGATACGCGGCGAAGAGTGGCTCCCGTCGGCTCCGCTCCACGTGCTGCTCTACGAAGCCTTCGGATGGCAGGACACCGCGCCACAGTTTGTCCACCTGCCCCTGCTCCTCAAGCCCGGCGGCAAGGGAAAACTCAGCAAGCGCGACGGCGCCCGCCTCGGCTTCCCCGTATTCCCCCTGCAGTGGACCGATCCCGCCACCGGCGCCATCTCGACCGGCTACCGCGAGAGCGGCTACCTGCCTGAAGCCGTGGTCAACTTCCTGGCGCTGCTTGGATGGAATCCCGGCGACGACCGCGAGATCATGACCATGGACGAGCTTATCGAATCGTTTGCCTTCGATCACTGCTCCCGCTCAGGCGCGCGCTTCGACTTCGAGAAGGGAAAATGGTTCAACCACAAATACCTCCAGATGATCCCCGACGACCGCCTCGCCGAGATGTTCAAGCCCGTGATGGAGGCTCACGGAGTCAATCCGGCCGACTTCACCGACGAATACATAGCCCGCGCGGTCGGCATGGTCAAGAGCCGCGTCAACTTCGTCAGCGAACTGTGGGATCACGCCGGATTCTTCTTCAAGGCGCCCGAAAGCTACGACGAAAAAGCTGTCAAAAAACGCTGGAGCGAACAGATGCCCGACATCATGCGCGAACTGACCGGCGTGCTCCGCGGCCTGCCGTCGTGGCGCAGCGCCGACGCCGAACCGGTGGTGCTCGAATGGATCGCCTCCAACGGCTATCATCTGGGCAACGTCATGAACGCCTTCCGCCTGACGGTGGTCGGCGAGTGCAAAGGCCCGCACATGTTCGATATCACCGAACTGCTCGGCCCCGACACCACCATAGCCCGCATAGAACGCGGCATCGACACCATAAAACAATAAGCCCCGGCGAACATCTCCGCAATGAACGCGCTATACAATATCGCCGTGCGGCTCTACGATCTCGGCATACGCGCGGCGGCCTTGCGCAACGACAAGGCCGCCCGCATACGCGACGGACGCCGGCTGACATTCCCCACTCTGGCCTCGGCTCTCGAGCCGGGGCGCAGATATGTGTGGATCCACGCCGCATCGCTCGGAGAGTTTGAGCAAGGGCGCCCGCTCATAGAGCGCATCAGGCGCGAAAGCCCGCACACAGGCATAATCCTCACCTTTTTCTCCCCTTCGGGCTACGAAGTGAGGAAAAACTACCGCGGAGCCGACATCGTGTGCTACCTCCCCGCCGACACTCCGCGGCTCGCCCGCCGGTTTGTGGAAACAATCCGGCCCGTAGCCGCCATATTCGTGAAATACGAATTCTGGGGCAACCTTCTCTGCGAACTGCGGCGACTGGAGATACCCACCTATCTGATCTCGGCCATATTCAGGCCTAAACAGATATTCTTCAAACCCTGGGGCAGCCAGTTCAGGCGCATGCTGCGCTGCTTCACCCGCATCTACGTGCAGGACGAAGCCTCCCGCCGCCTCCTCTGCGGCATAGGCTACCGCGATGTGACCGTAGCCGGCGACACCCGCTTCGACCGCGTCACCGACATACTCAACACCACAGTGGAGATGCCCGAGGTGGAACGCTTCGTAGCCCCGGCCGCCTTCACCCTCATAGCCGGCAGCTCGTGGCCGGCCGACGAGGACCGCTACATCGGCTGGTTCAACTCCGCCCCCGAATCGACGCGCCTCATCATAGCGCCCCACGAATTCGACGACGCCCGCATAGCCTCCCTGCGCACCCGACCCAAGGGTGGCGCGGTCACACTGTCGGAACTTGAGGCCGGACGCGATCCCGGCGAGGCACGATGCCTGATCATCGACTGCTTCGGCAAACTCGCCAGCCTCTACCGCTACGCCGACGCCGCGCTGATAGGCGGCGGATTCGGCGCAGGCATCCACAACATCAACGAAGCGGCCGTCTACGGCCTGCCCGTCATATTCGGCCCCCGACACGACAAATTCAAGGAGGCATCCGACCTCATCGAGTGCGGAGGAGGCTTCTGCTACACCGGCCGCGAGGCGCTCGACACCATACTCCAAAGCCTCTCGACCGACGCCTCCACCCGCGCCGAAGCAGGCCGGGCAGCCGGCGAATATGTGCGCAGCCAGCTCGGAGCCACCGACCGGATATGGAACGACTCCATAGCCCCGCTGTTGGACTCAGACATCGATTCCGACGCCAAAAAGCGACACTCCCGACGTTAAAACCGATAAAAATCACCCCCTACGGTCAGTTTATAGCCTGAAAGTTTTATCATTTGGAGAAAAATCGCTTACTTTGCACCGCAAAATAGAATTTATTAATCATAAAATCGAAAAAAATGTCAGAAATCGCATCCCGCGTTAAAGCTATCATCGTCGACAAGCTCGGCGTTGACGAGAACGAAGTGACCGAAACTGCAAACTTCACCCAGGACCTCGGCGCTGACAGCCTTGACACCGTAGAGCTCATCATGGAGTTCGAGAAGGAGTTCGGCATCAACATCCCCGACGACCAGGCACAGACCATCGCCACTGTAGGCGACGCCATCAGCTACATCGAGAAGGCTGAAGAGGGCAAGTAATTCCCGCTTCAACCGTCACCCCTACAGCCCCCGTCAAAAAGGGGCCATACGCACGCGGCGCATCTCCTCCCTGTTGACGGTGTGCCGCTTGGGCGTTATTTATACCGACGCCCCGACATAGTCCTCCGTACACCCCACCGTGACCACGGCAGGACACAGAATCCTAAAGCCAACCAATCCAACAGAGATAGACAAGAATGGAATTAAAGAGAGTTGTAGTGACCGGACTCGGAGCCATCACTCCGCTGGGCAACGACGTAGCCTCCACCTGGGAGGCCGCAGTAGCCGGCAAGAGCGGCGCCGCACCCATCACTCATTTTGACGCTTCGAAATTCAAGACCCAGTTTGCCTGCGAGGTAAAGGGCTTCAACGGCGCCGACCACATCGACCGCAAGAAGCTCCGCCAGCTCGACCTCTACGCGCAGTATGCGCTGGTGGCAGCCCGTCAGGCTGTGGCCGACAGCAACATCCTCGAGGCGCCCAACCTCGACCGCAACCGTATCGGCGTCATCGTGGCCGCAGGTATCGGCGGACTCCACACCTTTGAGGAAGAAGCCGGCTACTACGCCATCAACGAAGCCAACGGCCCCAAATACAACCCCTTCTTCATCCCCAAGATGATCGCCGACATCGCGTCGGGACACGTGTCGATGGAGTATGAGTTCCACGGACCAAACTACGGAGTCGTATCGGCCTGCGCATCGTCCAACAACGCCATCATCGACGCATTCAACCTGATCCGCCTCGGCAAAGCCGACGCTTTCGTCACCGGCGGCGCCGAAGCAGCCATCTATCCCGCAGGAGTTGGCGGCTTCAACTCGATGCACGCCCTCTCCACACGCAACGATTCGCCCGAAACCGCATCGCGCCCCTTCAGCAAGAGCCGCGACGGATTTGTCATCGGCGAAGGATCGGCAGTGCTCATCCTCGAAGAACTCGAGCACGCCAAAGCACGCGGAGCGAAGATCTACTGTGAGATCGCAGGCGGAGGCATGAGCGCCGACGCATATCACCTCACCGCAACGCATCCCGAAGGACTCGGCGCGAAGCTTTCGATGAAAGCTGCGCTCGACGACGCCGGCATGAGCGTGGACGAAATCGACTACATCAACGTACACGGCACCTCGACCCCCGTGGGCGACAAGAGCGAAGTGAAGGCCATCGTAGACCTCTTCGGTCCCGCAGCCTACAAGCTCAACATCAGCTCCACCAAGTCGATGACAGGCCACCTTCTCGGCGCTACCGGCGCACTCGAAGCGCTCTTCAGCATCAAAGCCGTTGAAGAAAACATCGTACCCCCGACAATCAACCACGAAGAGGGCGACGAAGACGAGGATATCGACTATTCACTCAACTTCACCTTCAACAAAGCTCAGAAACGCGAAGTGCGCGCTGCGCTCTCCAACGCTTTCGGCTTCGGAGGCCACAACGCCACAGTAATCGTGAAAAAATACGTGGACTGATCTCCACGCATAAAGCCATAACACAAGCTGAAACAGGCGCCGCACCCGCAAGGGTGACGGCGCCTGTTCGGCATTTAACCCTCCACGCGCAACACTCCAACCCCTCTCCCACGCCACATCGGCATATATCTAAATAACCTTAACACACTTGGAAATTCGGGGCGGATTCGCTAACTTTGTAAGCCGGGGTAGGTCCGTAAAAAACTCTCCTCAGCCGACCGACGACCCCCGACGCTCCTCCGCTCCCCTCTGACAAGGATGCAAAGCCATGCCGGCTACAGCATCCACGCGCCCCGTGCGCGCTGAAAGGAAATAAAAAATAAAAACATAAATGACAAGCAAATGGAACTATTCAACCCTTTCGTCAGAAGAGCAGAGCTACGAGTCACGACTCTCTAAGCGCTATGCGGCTTGCCCGCCGATAAGCCGCCTGCTGGTGCAGCGCGGCATCAAATCGGTCGAAGAAGCAGAACATTTCTTCCATCCGTCGCTCAAGGATCTGCACGATCCGTTCCTCATGCCCGATATGGACAAGGCCGTGGCACGGCTCAACAAAGCCATGGGAGCGAAAGAGAGGATAATGATCTACGGCGACTACGATGTTGACGGCACTACAGCCGTTGCGCTCGTCTACCGCTATCTGCGCAACTTCTACTCCAACGTTGAATACTACATCCCTACACGCTACGACGAAGGCTACGGGATATCGAAGCGTAGCATCGACTACGCGGCCTCGCAGGGCGTAAGCCTTGTGATCATACTCGACTGCGGCATCAAGGCGATAGAAGAGATCGACTATGCCCGCTCCCTCGGCATCGACTTCATAATCTGCGACCACCACGTGCCCGACGACCGTCTGCCCGACGCTGTGGCCATACTCAACCCCAAACTGGAGGGAAGCACATATCCGTGCTCTCACCTTTCGGGATGCGGAGTGGGCTACAAATTCATGCAGGCATTCGCCATATCCAACGGCATCCCCGGCGCCGAACTGGAAGGGATGCTCGACCTGGTGGCGGTAAGCATCGCCGCCGACATCGTGCCGATGGTCGACGAAAACCGCATAATGGCCTACCACGGCCTGCGCCGACTCAACTCCAACCCCAACCTCGGCCTCCGTGCCATAATACGCATCTGCGGGCTCAGCGGAAGGGAGATCACCATATCCGACGTCATCTTCAAGATCGGACCGCGCATCAACGCTTCGGGACGTATGCAGAGCGGACGCGAGGCGGTCGACCTGCTCGTGGCACGCGACTCGGCCGAAGCCCACGAAAAAGGCAAGGAGATCGACCGCTACAACCAGGACCGCAAGGAGCTTGACAAACGCATCACCGAGGAAGCCAACACCATACTCGAAGCCCGCGGCGAGGACTGCTCCGACAAGAAGTCGATCGTCATCTACAACAAAGACTGGCACCGGGGCATAATCGGCATCGTGGCCTCGCGCCTGACCGAGCTGTACTACAAGCCTGCGGTGGTGCTGACGCTCAACAACGGCATGGCCACCGGATCATCGCGCTCCGTACAGGGATTTGACGTCTACAAAGCCGTAGAAGCCACACGCGACATACTCGAGAACTTCGGAGGCCACACCTACGCCGTAGGCCTGTCGCTGAAGGAGGAGAACATACCCGAATTCACACGCCGCTTCGAGGAATACGTATCGGCCAACATACAGCCCAACCAGCTCACTCCGCTTCTGGATATCGACGCACAGATCACATTCGCACAGATCACCGGCGAATTCGTGGCCACCCTGCGCCGCTTCAACCCGTTCGGCCCAGGCAACCAGAAGCCGGTGTTCTGCGCCCGCTCTGTAATGGACTTCGGCACGAGCAAACTCGTGGGCAAAAACCTCGAACACATAAAGCTCGAGCTTGTCGACGACACTTCAGGCAAGGTGTTCAACTGCATCGCGTTCAACATGGCGCAGCATTTCGACTACATCCATTCGCGGCGCCCCTTTGACATAGCCTTCACGATCGAGGACAACAAACATCAGGCTGCCGCCGGCGCCATACAGCTCCTCATCAAGGAAATACGCATCCCCGAATGACCTGCCGGGCCACGCCTCAGCCGCAGACACCCGAAGAGATCCTGCGCCACTACTGGGGCTACGATTCGTTTCGTCCGCTTCAGGGCGAGATCATCGGCTCCGTACTGGCCGGGCACGACACACTCGGACTGCTACCGACCGGCGGCGGCAAATCGCTGACATTTCAGGTGCCGGGACTGCTGCTTCCGGGCCTGACGGTAGTCGTCACTCCGCTGATATCGCTCATGACCGACCAGGTCGACAATCTGGCCCGGCGCGGCATACGCGCCGTGTGCCTGCACTCCGGCCTGACACGCGCCGAGCACAAACTCGGAGTAGACCGGTGCAACGCCGGACACGCCAAATTTCTCTACATCTCCCCCGAAAAACTGCAGAGCGACACATTTCTCGACACCCTGCGCCATATCGACGTGAGCCTGATAGTGGTCGACGAAGCCCACTGCATCTCACAGTGGGGCTATGACTTCCGCCCCTCCTACCTCAACATAGCCCGCCTGCGCACACTCTTCCCCGGCGCTCCGCTGCTGGCGCTGACAGCCTCGGCCACGCCTGAAGTGCGCGCCGACATAATGGATCGCCTCGGCTTCGAAGGCCGGAGAGTGTTTGCCGCAAGCTTCGCGCGCCCCAACATCTCCTACATAGTCAGGGCAGCCGACCACAAGGACGGCCTGCTGCTGAAAGCTCTGCGCGGCACTACCGGCTCGGCCATAGTCTACGTCAGATCACGGCGCCGCACTCGCGAGATAGCCGACATGCTTCAGGCCGAAGGCATCTCGGCGGCCCACTATCACGCCGGACTTGAAATAGAAGAGAAAAACGAGCGTCAGAAGCTGTGGAAAGAGGGCCGTATCCGCGTGATGGTGGCCACCAACGCCTTCGGCATGGGCATCGACAAGCCCGACGTGCGCTTCGTAGCCCACTACGACCTGCCGCCATCGCTTGAAGAATATTATCAGGAGGCAGGACGTGCCGGACGCGACGGCAAGCCCTCCTACGCCCTCACGATAGCCTCGCGCCACGACCGAGCCACACTCATGAGGCGGCTCAACGACGCGTTCCCTCCGCGCGACTTCATCAAGGAGATCTATTCGCAGGTGTGCGTGTCGCTCGGCATAGGCATAGGCGACGGCTACAACGCCGTCTACGAATTTGACCTCGACGAATTCTGCCGACGGTTTGGCCGCCAGCCGCGGATGACCCGCAGCGCCATTGAGCTGCTGGCGCGTTCAGGCTACTGGCAATATGTCGACGATGTAGCCTCCAGATCGAGAATCATGATCACCCTGCGGCGCGACGAGCTATACGGACTGCGACTCGACAAAAACGACGAGGCAGTGCTGCAACAGCTGCTGCGCACCTACACCGGCCTGTTTGCCGACTATGTGGCCATCAATGAGAACCAGATAGCCACACGCCTCGGACTGACAGCCGACGAAACCTATCAGGCGCTCCTCTCGCTCGGACGCCACCATGTGGCGAGCTACGTGCCGGCCTCCAACAAGCCTTATATCTACTTCCTGACCTCGCGCGACGAGCAGCGCTACCTGCAGATACCGGTGAGCGTCTACGAGCAGCGCCGGGAGGTGATGAAGCGACGCATCGACGCGATGGCCGACTTTGTATTCAATGCCGGATCGTGCCGCACGGCCCGAATGCTCCGCTACTTCGGAGAGGCCGACGCATGCCGTTGCGGCAAATGCGACGTGTGCCGCGAATCGCAGCAGCCCTCTCCGACGCCGGACGCCGACGCAGGCTCCATCGAGCAGACAATCGTCTACATAGCCTCGCAGCCCGGCGGCCATACGCTCGACCATATCGCGCTACAGCTGCAGATGCCCGTCAAGCAGCTCATACCGGTGGTGCGCCGCATGCTCGACGAAGGTGTGGTGCGCCTCGAAGGCCTTAACATCGTGGCCTGCGGCAGCGACGACTGACCGTCCTCCCCCCCGCAAAACAGAACAGCTGAAAATAACATCCCCTCACGGCCTCACGGTCGCAAGGGGACATGCCATTTAACTAAACTTATGATTCTTTGCAAAAGTAGTCTGTTTCAGTCACCGCTGCTCTGTCAGGGCTGCGGTGCGGCCGGCGTTGCTGATGCCGTCACAGCGGCTCCGACGGGCTTGGCTTCCCAGCCGAGAGCGCTGGCGCCCAGAATCGCGGCGTCGGCTTCGCGAAGCTCCGAGAGGAGCACCTTCACCTTGCCCTTGTAGATGCTGAGCATATTGCGCTCCATCGCTTCGCGGAGCGGCTTGAGGCTGGCTCTGATACACCTCT
>JAIDKJ010000351.1 GCA_029051835.1 Paramuribaculum sp.
GACGATATCCCATCCATACGTGTCGTAGAGAAATGTTCCCAGTGCGCCGCGATATGTGTGGCTCCAAATCCGCATTGCCATGTGGTTGGCCATCTGCGGGCCGTACATTCCGGCAATGGCGCATATCAGCTCGTGAGCCATAGTCCCCACAGGCGTCAGATCATGCTTCATAGCCAGATACACATTGCTTGTGCCTACAAAGCGTCCGTTGCCTGAACTGCCGTGCGAACTCCGGGCAAGCGAAGCCACAGCGACATCCTGCGCTCTGAATGACGCACGCCGTCGTGTCCCGAAATCGCTGAACACACATCCGGCATCGATAAGACGTCGTCCCTTCGCTTCAGTGCGAAGAGCAAAGTCGGCATAGTCAAGACGTTGCGCCTCACCGGTCATTACGTAGTAGAGTTCCGATACTATCGCGAGCACTTTCACCTCCAGCAGTATGGTACTGCACCAGTCACCCTCGAAGATGATGTCGAGATGCCCCTCCTCGTCCTGCGATATGCTGACTTGTCGGGCATCATATCTGAACCCCTTGAGATAGCTGTAAAACCAGTCGGGAATATAGCTGCACCGACGCTTCATGAAGTCGACCTCCTCATCGGTTATGAACACCGATTCCAGAGCTTTTATCTGTCGGCGGAGTTCATCGGCAAATCCGGGCGGATACACCGTGTGGTTGCGGTCGTTGAAACGATATTTCACCTGTGTGCGCGGAAAATTGTCTATCACGGCCACACACATGGTGAATTTATACAGATCGTCGTCTGTGAAGCGGGTGATTATCTGTTGCATATGTTGTTGTTTTTGCAGATTGCACCGACGTCTCGACACAAAAAACAGGTGAGGCGGCGTCCTTGAAATAACAACGTTCAGATATAGCTGACGGTTTGATCGAGAGGCTTGCGTGAAAAATGATTGGGCAGCGGGCCTGCATCGGGAGCGGCATATCCGAGATCGAGAAGCATCAGTATCTCCTCATGTTCAGGAAGGCCGAGCGATTCGTGCAGCTTGTCGGGATCAAAACAGTTGACCCAGCATGAATCCACACCGCAGTCGGCTGCCGCAAGCATCAGATGTGTCGCGACAATCGAGGCGTCCTCTATGCCCGAATCGCGTGTGCCGCC
>JAIDKJ010000352.1 GCA_029051835.1 Paramuribaculum sp.
GAGGTCGTCAACGCTGACGCGTGTCTGCTCCATGGAGTCGCGTTCGCGCAGTGTGACGGTATTGTCCTCCAGTGTCTGGTGGTCGACCGTGATACAGTAGGGTGTGCCGATGGCGTCCTGACGGCGGTAGCGTTTGCCGATGGAGTCTTTCTCGTCGTAGCGGGTGGCGAAGTCAAATTTGA
Organism: Paramuribaculum sp.; assembly: GCA_029051835.1. Lineage (GTDB taxonomy): Bacteria > Bacteroidota > Bacteroidia > Bacteroidales > Muribaculaceae > Paramuribaculum. The sequence goes on from JAIDKJ010000352.1 coordinate 183, forward strand.
GGTCATTGACTATTTCGCGGGCCTTGTCGGGGAGTCCGTCCTTCTTGACGAGCGGAAGCACGGCGCATTTTACCGGTGCGAGAGCGGCAGGGAGGTGGAGCACCACGCGCTTGTCGCCTCCGTCGAGCATCTGCTCTTCGTAGGATGAGCAGAGTACGGAGAGGAACATGCGGTCGACGCCGATCGAGGTTTCGATGACGTAGGGGGTATAGTTTTCGTTGAGTTCAGGATCGAAATACTTGATGTTCTTGCCTGAGAACTTCTCGTGCTGCGAGAGGTCGAAATTGGTGCGTGAGTGGATGCCTTCCACTTCCTTGAAACCGAACGGCATCTGGAATTCGATGTCGGTGGCGGCGTTGGCGTAGTGGGCCAGCTTGTCGTGGTCGTGGTAGCGATATTTCTCGTCGCCCATGCCGAGAGCCTTGTGCCACTGCAGACGCCACTGCTTCCAGTATTCAAACCATTTGAGTTCCTCGCCCGGACGCACGAAGAACTGCATCTCCATCTGCTCGAACTCGCGCATGCGGAATATGAACTGTCGGGCCACTATCTCGTTGCGGAACGCTTTGCCTATCTGGGCTATGCCGAAGGGGAGGCGCATACGGCCGGTCTTCTGCACGTTGAGGTAGTTGACGAAAATGCCCTGGGCGGTTTCGGGGCGGAGATATACGGTCATGGCTCCGTCGGCTGTCGAGCCCATTTCGGTGCGGAACATGAGGTTGAACTGGCGTACTTCCGTCCAGTTCTTAGTGCCCGAAACGGGGCAGACTATGCCGCGGTCGACGATGATCTGGCGCAGTGCGTCGAGGTCGTTGTCGTTCATGGCTTTTGCGAAGCGCTCGTGGAGCTCTTCACGCTCTTTGACGTGCTCGGCCACGCGGGGATTGGTCTGTCGGTAGAGGGCTTCGTCGAACGATTCGCCGAAGCGTTTGGCAGCCTTGGCCACCTCTTTTTCGATCTTGTCGTCGATCTTGGCTATCTCTTCCTCGATGAGGACATCGGCGCGGTAGCGTTTCTTGGAGTCGCGGTTGTCGATCAGGGGGTCGTTGAACGCATCGACGTGGCCCGACGCTTTCCAGATGGTCGGGTGCATGAATATGGCGGAGTCGATACCGACGATGTTATCGTGGAGGAGAGTCATGGCGTCCCACCAGTAGCGCTTGATGTTGTTTTTGAGTTCGACACCGTTCTGGCCGTAGTCGTAGACGGCAGCCAGGCCGTCATAGATTTCACTTGACTGGAACACGAATCCATACTCTTTGGCATGGGAAACTATCTTTTTGAAAACGTCGTCTTGCTGTGCCATAATATAATTGTAGAATGACTATAAATAATGAGTGCAAAGTTAAGAATTTTCCCTAAACGAACCACCACTTTACATTGAATAAAGCAGCAATTGTATCGGTGTTGGGCTTAAAATAGCGAATAAAAGCGTATCTTTGCACCCATGTTAGCGAAAAAAGTTATTGCATTGATAGCTGTGGGATTGCCTACAGCGCAGACATTCACAGCGTTGGCTGACGGGGAGCATGAAATGGTCCCCGATTCTACGAAATGGCTCGAAGAAGTGTCGGTGACGGCAATCAAACAGTCGCCCGACATACGTCTGCAGCCGACATCGTCGACCGTACTCGGGCAGAGCCGTATCGAGCGCCTTAATATCCGCACCCTGAAAGGTGTAAGCGAGGTGGCGCCCAATTTCTATATGCCCGACTATGGCAGCCGCATGACATCAAGCA
>JAIDKJ010000353.1 GCA_029051835.1 Paramuribaculum sp.
CCGTCGCCCCCCTTCCGGCCGCGTCAATTGACACAGCACTCCTTAATTGCTAAATACAATGTGTTGACGTCGCACCCCTTGCGGGTGCGTGAATTGAAACGATTTGGTTAAGGGCGGTTTGCCGTGGGACAAAGTCGCACCCCTTGCGGGTGCGTGAATTGAAACTGGATGGATTTCTCGTAAATCTCGTTACGATACGCCAGTCGCACCCCTTACGGGTGCGTGAATTGAAACCCGTTGGTCCGTATCGTCGGACATAACGAGCTTGTCGCACCCCTGCGGGTGCGTGAGTTGAAACTTATTTGGTGCTAGCCGGTGCCATATCGTCCAGTAGCATCCATCCCTTTGCGGGTGCGTGAGTTGGAATAACGGTGTTTACGAGTTTATGTGGGAGATGTGTAGTCGTGGTATTTTTTGTCTTGGACAATAGTCGGAGTAATTTAGAGCAATTAGCGCCATCGGAGCGATCAGAATAATCGGAGTAGTCAGTCGGATCAATGTGATGGTGTCGGATGTGAGTGGTGAGGAGTAGGTGGGGAAATTTGTGGATAATTGGGAATCGGTTGGGCTGTGGAATGGGTTAATTTTTGAATAAAATTGGAAATATGTTGTAGAACATAGGGGATGGGGAGGGGGTGTGGGTGTTTTTTTATATTTTTGCCAAATGTGTCGCTTGACAGTCATCACTGCGATGATATGAGAAGCCGCAGATCATGGACAGGGTGATTCTATTTATTTATTAATAATACCTTAAATCAGATGAAAAACAATGTAATACGTAGCATTGTGGCTATTGTGGCAGCGATTATGTGGAGTGTGGCGGCTATGGCACAAACGGTTGATTCGCCGCTTCAACTTAGCTCGTTAAGCGAGATAAAGGATCTTAAGGCTGAAACGGTTGTCAAAATAGACAGGCTTTACAGGGTCGGAGTGTTATATAAGCAGATAGTCGTAACGGATGGCAAGGATGGTTTTTATGCAAAACTTGATATTAGTACATCTTTGCAAAATGAAGATTACGATAAGTTGTTCAGTGGAGAATATCAGATGTTGACCAATTTGGTGTGTGAGGTTAGACATCTATCGAGTGTGTCTTATTTGAGATGTACAACAAAGTGTGGGAGTGAGATCAATGGCAGTGAATTGTCGGATGCGGAAAAATATTATATGGTTCCTGAAGAGGTCGATGCTTCGAAAATCAGTCTGGGTTATGCAAACAAAATGATAAGGTTTAGTGGAACACTTGCAAACACATCAACAACAAATTATCGTACCATAAAAGAATCAAATAAAGAATTAAAAGAGTTTCGTATATACGGTGTCCCATCATCTGCTAAAGAAAACAAAAGCTATCTTTTTATCGGTTTGTTTGATGACTATAGCCCCAATATATACATGTATGTTGACGAGCAGATAAGGTCTACTCCGATAAAGTGGTCGGTAAATGCGTATGTCAATATTGAGGGCGGAGGCAGTGTGAATGTGGAGAGCGATGGAGGTGAGAATGTTGTGACTGATGGGGGTAAGGCGACTCTGACAGCTATGCCTGCGGCGGGATATGAGTTTGTAAGATGGACGCTCAATGGCCGGGAGGTGTCGACGGCTGCACGATATGTGACCGATCCGGTGCTTTGCAATATAGGGTATGTGGCAGTGTTTGCCAAACAGGATGTCGCTGTAAAGGAGTGTGAAATTGCGGTGTCGGCCAGTGATGGCGATCTGGGAGAAGTGACGGCGTCGTCGGGTAAAGTGATGGCCGGCGAGCAGGTCACGGTCAGTGCGGTGGCGCGGCAGGGTGCGCGTTTCGACGGTTGGTATGACGGTGATGTGAAGGTATCGGATGAGGCAGTGTACACTTTTACGGTGGAGTCGGCCAGGACGTTGACAGCCCGGTTGGTAAGGATATGGACTGTGACATACGAGCAGCCTTCGGGCGGCGATATCGAGGTGATGTGGGATGACAAGCCGATCGTCGCGGGTGGCACGGTAGATGACGGATCGTGTGTGACGGTGAGGGTGCGTCCGGCACAAAAATATGCGGTGCAATCGATCGTGGTTAACGATCAGGAGGTTGATGTGGACGAGAACGTTGCTTCGCTGACGGTCGTCAGCGACGTTGCGATCAGAGCCGTTCTGCGCGAGGTGGCGATGCCGCAGGAGAGCCTGTCCGCCCTGCTCGAGGGCACGGTTGCTGCCAATTCGCTTGTGAGTGTCGAGATTCCGCTGACGGTGATAGCTGTGACAGGCAACAATCATGATGCGATAGTGACCGACGGCGATAGGGTGTTGCGGTTGTTCAACCATACGAAGGTGACGGATGACTGGAAGCCGGTGGAGGGCAGTGTGCTGTCGGACGTCGTGGGAAGATATGAAGTGACTGCCGGAGGGATGCCTCAGATAGTGCTTGAGAAGGCGCCGATGGTCGTGCAGGAGGCTGTGCGTGAGGCTCCGGTGTCGGAGGTGGCGTTTGCGGATCTGTATGAAGGCCGAAAGGTCTTGGTCAACCGTATGCTGCGGGTGAGGGGTGTAAACATATATCTGGGACAGGTCAATCCGCCCGCGCGCAGTATCGGACTGTGTTCAGACAGCGAGCATCTGATCAGGCTTTCGCAGGAAAACAATTCACTGGAGATCACCAATGAGATGCAACAAGAGGATGCCAACTGGACGAAGCGGATGGATCTGACCGGTTTTGTTCATGATGTGGCTGGCGAGCTTGGATTTCATGTGGTGAAGATGCAGGCGGCGACAGAAGTGCCGGACGACAACAGTGTGCTTGTCAATATGGTTTCGAGCCCGGCCGCCGGCGGCAAGGCATGGATAGGCGATGACGAGGAGGCCGTGCAGCTCCGTTGCGGTGCCGGAGATCGGCTGACGGTCAATGCCGCTCCGGCAGACGGATACGTTTTTGTCGGATGGCAGGCCAATGGCGTACCTGCGGGGACGGAGGCTTCGATGGAATATGAGGTAGGCGGCAATGTGACGCTTACAGCCGTATTCAAAACCGGCGATGTCGACCCCGAGAAGCCGGTCGATCCCGATGACCTTCAGAAAGAGCGCTACAAGCTGACTTTGCGCAATGGCGGAAACGGCCAGATGACGGTGACTATGGCTGACGGCAGTGTGGCGACCGACGGCCAGATGGTGGAGGAGGGCACACAACTCACGGTGACGCTTACAGCCGACAAGATGTATCTGCCCTCGCAACTGAAAGTCAACGGTGTGCCTGTAGGCAATGAAGCGGATGGCATGTATCGTGTGACGGTGACCGGTCCGACAGAGCTGCTGAGCGTCTTTGTGCCTGATGCTACGGGCGTGTATCATCTGCGCGTGGCTTCGCGCAGTCCCGAGGGCTATGCGGGCGGCAAAGTGTGGATAGACAGCGATGGCATGACGGCTGTGGAAGCCCGCTACGGCGAGTCGCACAAATTTTATGCAGATGCCGCGGCCGGATTTACTTTCGTAGGCTGGATCTACGAGGGCGGATCATCCGGCCCTGGCGACAGCAACAGATTTGAATGGCCCGGACAGGGCGATCTGTCGCTTGTGGCGGTGTTCGACCACGCGATCAAGGCCGAGCGCACTGTGAGTGTACGTTCGTCAGATCCGGCCAAGGGCAGAGTGGAGATTGTGGGTGAACCGGCTCATGTGCAGTCGGTCACAAACAGGGAGGTGGTATGCATAAGAGCTATTCCGGCGTCGGAGTATGACCGGTTTGTGGAGTGGACTGTCAACGGCGAGGTGCGGACCGAGCCGGAAGTCGCGCTGAACGAAGATATGGATATGGAGTGTGTGGCGTATTTCGCATCGGATTATCCTGTAGCGTTCGGCACTGTCGGTCAGGGCGTGCTGACCTGCTCGGTGCAGGGCGAGCCGATTGAGTCGGGAAATGTAGTGGCCGACGGTACGAAGGTCGAGGTGGCTCTGTCGGCTGCCGAACACTATCATGTCGAATCTCTGCTGGTCAGCGGTCAGGATATGTTGAGCCGCTATCTTGACAATCCTTCCGGTTTCACTCTGTCGGTAAGGGAGCCGACCGATATTGAGGCGGTGTTTGCCATCGACCGCTACCGTCTGCTGATCGGGCGTCATCTTCATGGCAATCTCACGGTATATCGGTCGATAGGCGCCGACGGCCGAGGTACAGGCGATCCGGTGGCTTCAGAGATCTATCACGATTATGGCTCCACGCTTTATGTGTTTGCTTCGGCCGCCGAAGGCTACAGGCTTAAGGCGGTGACCATCGACGGACAGATGCTTGATATGTCGGACGGATATGGCACGATAGTTATAACGGGGGATGCGACGCTCGGTTGCGATTTCGAGCAGGCTCCTTCAGGATTGGCTGTCATTACGGCCGATGGCGCCGATGGTTGCGACGGAGAGTGGTATGATCTAAGCGGCAGACCTATAGGTCGAAATGCCCTGAGGCCTGGAAGCGTCTACATATTCCGTGGCCGTGGCGGTACTGTGAGCAAGATGATGATACGTTGAGAGCCGTCGCTGTGAGCTGACCAGGAATGATGGCGCGTCATAGAGGTTAATTCTGGTTGCCGCATGGCGGGTTCGGTCATTGCCGGTCGATATTCTCACGGAACTGTGTGGGGGTGGAGCCGGTCAGCCGGCGGAACATGCGGGAGAAGTGCTGGGGATACTGGAATCCCAGATCGTAGGCTATGATGCCGACGTCGTCGGAGGTGCGTGCCAGCCGCTCTTTGGCGTGCCCGATGATATGGAGCGCGATGATCTCCTGTGCGGTCTTGCCGGTTTCTTTTTTGACAAGATCGCCAAAATAGCCGGGTGTAAGACTGACCACATCGGCGAAATAGTTGACCGTCGGCAGCCCGTCGCGGCCATGGCCGTCGGCATAGTATCGTTTCAGAGCCTGCTCGAATCGTGCAAGCGTGTCGGAATTGGCTTTTCGCCGCGTGATAAACTGGCGTTCGTAGAATCGTGTGAGATAATCAAGCAGCACCTGTATATGGCTTGCCACGATCCCGGCGGTATGTTTGTCGACCGGGTGGGTTATTTCACTACGGATATGGTAAAGGCACTCCAGAAACAACTGTCGCTCATCAGCCGACAGATGCAGGGCTTCACGCTGTGAGTAGTCAAAAAAACTGTATTGCTTGATTTTGGCGGCGAGGGGAGTGCCGTAGATAAGGTCGGGATGAAACATCAGGCCGATTACATACGGAGCTATCTCGTCGGTAGCGATCTATACGCTGATGATCTGTACCGGAGCAAAACTCACTATCGAGCCATCCTTATAGTCGTACTGCTGCCGCCCATATTTCAGAGTGCAGTTTGTCCCGTTTTTAAGATATAGCGCGTAGACGCCGTAATCAATCTGTATGTGGTTGACGCTTCGGGTGGCCTCGTTCAGGTCAAGCACTGTCACGAGCGGATGATATGTCGGCAGCCCGTACAGTTTGTTGTAGGCATCGATAGTGTCGAGGCTTATTAGTTCAGG
>JAIDKJ010000354.1 GCA_029051835.1 Paramuribaculum sp.
CCAGTGGCGGCAGTGGCCCGACTACAACGGAGGACATATCGACCAGATAGCCGAAGCGATCCACACCATCAAGACCAACCCCGACTCACGGCGCATCATCGTGAGCGCATGGAATGTAGCCGATCTCCCGCAGATGCACCTCCCGCCATGCCACGCGTTCTTCCAATACTATGTGGCCGACGGACGCCTCCTCCTGCAGCTCTACCAGCGCAGCGCCGACTGCTTTCTCGGAGTGCCGTTCAACATCGCGTCCTATGCCCTTCTGCTCATGATGACCGCTCAGGTCACCGGACTCGAAGCCGGCGACTTCATCCACACTCTGGGCGACGCCCACATCTACCGCAACCACTTCGAGCAGGTAGAGCTGCAACTGTCGCGCGAGCCGCGACCCCTGCCGCGCATGGTCATAAATCCCGACGTGAAGTCGATATTCGACTTCCACTACGACGATTTCCGACTCGAAGACTACGATCCACATCCCCATATCAAAGCCATTGTAGCCGTATGAACGCCGACAACCGACGCATCGTCTCGCTTATCGCGGCTGTGGGGCGCCACCATGAGATCGGGTGCCGCGGCGACCTCGCGTTTCACATCCGCGCCGATCTGCGCCACTTCAAGGAACTGACCATAGGCAAACCCGTTGTGATGGGCAGGCGCACATTCGAGTCGCTCCCCAAAGGAGCGCTCCCTCACCGTCGCAATATCGTCATAACCACCGACCCTGACTACAGCGCACCCGGAATCGAAACAGCTGCCTCGCTCGAACAGGCGCTCGCCATGACGGCCGATGCGCCCGAAACCATGATCATAGGCGGAGGACAGGTATATTCACAAGCGTTGCCTCTCGCAACGGTCATTTATCTGACGGAAGTGGACGCATCGCTCGACGAAGCCGACACGTTTTTCCCCGAAATCGACCGGGAGCAATGGACTGTCATATCGCAATCCGACACGCTTACCGACGAGGCCAGCGGCCTCTCCTATCGGTTTGTTGATCTGCAGCGGCTGTGATTCTTCAGGTACTGATAGCTGCTTACGGACACGACGGCATAATGCGGGCCGCCGGCCTTGATCTGCCCGAAACCGACGGAGTGGGCTATCTCATCGGATGGCAGAGAGCCGGATGCGGCATGGATATTCCCCCGCAGCTCCGACGTCCGGACATCGACGTGATAGCCACAGACACAATCGGCTTGGCCGCAAACCGCAACATATTGCTCGACCACGCTTCGGCGCCCTATCTTAAATTTTCCGATGACGACGTCACGCTGACCGCACAGGATCTCACCGATCTGATCAAGGCTTTTGATGACTATCCCGACGCCGATATACTGCTCACACGGTTCAGATCACCCACCCGCACACCGTCGGCGCCGGCAAACACATTTGTCATACAGGATGCCCCACGAGGCTACTGGCCGACGGCCATAGAGATCAACATCAGGAGATCAAAAGTAGCGCTGAGGTTCGACACACGGTTTGGCCTCAACTCTTCGCACTACCCTTACGGCGAAGACGACATCTACATCGTCGATGCGATACGCAGCGGACTTACGGTCAGATATGTGCCGGTCATGGTAGGGCGGCACGAGCATCCGTCGACAGGCGAACGCCTTCATCCGCTCGACCGGTCGTTTCTCACCACCAAGGCAGCCGTGCTCCGACGGCTGCATCCCCGCTCATGGCCGTTGCGGCTTGGCGCGCATATAGTCCGCTCACTGCCGGTTCTCTTCAAGACAGTCTGACGGGATCGCACACGCAATCCGACACGGATCACCTCACCACCTCACATCGTGGAAAGGCTTGAAGGCAGGCAACGGGAGCGGCGTGGACAGAAGCACATCCGTTATCGCTTCAAGGGTGCCGGGGAAAGCATAGGGATTGTCGGGATTACGACGGCATCGGTCGCGCATCGCGCAGTCCATCACCGCATCAAGCCCGGCCGATATCTCGCCACGCGTCGCCTCGCAATTGACTATAGTGGATCCCTGAGCGCGGCCTCGCTGGCGGTTGCCGATGTTAAGCGTCGGCACTCCCATCGACGGAGCCTCCGTCAGTCCGCTTGACGAATTACCCACCACGGCCATGCAGTGCTTCAGAGCCGAATAATAGCGCGCTCTTCCCAGCGAAGCCACTGCCTTGACTAGACCGGGATGCCGTCCGGCCCACTCGGTGATAAGCGATGCCACAGTATCTCCTTCCGAATCGGAATTGGGCATGGTGAACAATACTTTTGTCCGCTCCACGCGCTCTTCAAGAGCGTCGAGCAGCGCGCGGGTCTGCGCATCGGCCTGTCCCGGCTCAAGCGTTACAGGGTGGAAGGTGGCGAGCAGAAAGCCATCCGACAGACTCATTCCAAGGCTCTCCTCAAGCTCGCCAAGCGGCATGACCGGCATAGAAGCTATATTGTCGGCGCCGAGAGCGCCCACACGGTGCACGCTCGACGGATCCTCACCCATGGCTATGATACGGCGACGGTATTCATCCGTTGATGTAAAATGAATGCGCGACAGCTTTGTGATGGCATGCCTTATAGAGTCGTCGTAGGCGCCCTCGGTAATCTCGCCGCCATAAAGATGAGCCACAGGCACCCCCATGATCATGGCTGCCGACGCTGCGGCGAGCATCTCGTAGCGGTCGCCGAGAATCACACACATATCAGGCTGCAGACGTTCAAGCGCATCGGCCATACCTCCAAGACACTGCGACATAGCCTTGACGGTCGACCGCCTGTCGTCGTGGGAGAGATCCATCTCCACCCGCTCGTCGACCTCAAGCCCCTCGGCGGTTATCTCGTCGACGGTCATGCCATGACGTGCCGAGAGGTGCATGTTGGTAGCCACAATCTGGAGTGTGACGCCCTCTGCCCGGCGGAGAGCCTTCATCAGCCGGCTCATGATGCCGAAATCGGCGCGGGTGCCGGTGATAAAACAGATCTTGCGGGGCGATATCGCTTTCATTGCAGCTCTATAAGTTCGTCAGGTTCGAAGTCGCGCGGAGCCTCAAGTCCGACCACCGTATCCCACAGCATAGGGCTTAGTCCGTTGCCCGGACGCTTTACGGTCAGATTGTCGGGGCTGAAGCGCTCCCCTTTGACGATCGGGCGCGCGGCGATGATGCTCTTGCGCGCTATCGCTATATTTTTACGTTCCGAGGGGCTGACCACCTTGCGGCCCGAGCCGAGAGCCTCCTCCGTGTGGCGGATGGCCGACACCATAGCCTTTAGCTCCGCCGGCTCGAGCGAAGCCACATGATCAGGCCCGGGAAGCGTCTTGTCGAGGGTAAAGTGCTTTTCTATTACCTCGGCGCCCATGGCCACCGCCGCCACCGGCACTTCAATGCCGAGCGTATGGTCGCTGTAGCCCACACGGCATCCCGTAGCATCGCGCAGAGTGAGCATAGCCCGCAGATTAACGTCGGAGTACGGAGTCGGATATTCGGTATTGCAGTGGAGCAGTGTGATCATGTCAAGCGTCAGCCCCCCTTCGAGGAGCACAGCCAAGGCGTCGTCGACCTCTCCAAGGCGGCTCATGCCGGTCGACATCACCACAGGCTGTCCCATCGACGCTATCTTGCGAAGATACGGCAGGTTGGTGATTTCGCCCGAAGGTATCTTCCACAGATCCATTCCGAGGGGCTTCAGTATGTCGATAGAGTCAAGGTCAAACGGCGTCGACAGGAATCGGATTCCGATACTGTCGCAATATTCCTTGAGAGGCTTGAAATCGTCGGGACGCAGCATTATCTTTCTCACCATATCAAGCTGGCTCTCCGACGTTCCCGTATTGTGCTTCTGGTATTCGGCCTGCTCGGCGCGGACAGATATCACGTTTTCGGGTATTCCGGTCTGAAACTTTACGTAATCGGCTCCGGCACGCTTGGCCTCGTCGGCAAGCCGGCATGCCATTTCGAAAGAGCCGTTGTGGTTCACTCCGGCCTCGGCTATTATCACTACCTTGCTCATTGTTTCGGATTGATGAGTTGTTTGCGTATTTCTTCCCAACCGGCAGAACGAGGATTGACCGAACGGTCATCTATCCACACGTCGCCCACCGGCTTGCCCAGCATCAGCTGATGATATTTCACCCCATGACGCCGGAGCCAGTCGACCGTGACTTCATACTCAGCCCATGTGCGTGCCGAATATATTATTATCGTATCGCCACGGTCATACAATTCATTTATCGTTTCGACCGCTCCGGGCACAGGCTCGGCCAACGGTCTGGAGAACTGCCGCATCTCACGGCATATCGTTCCGTCAAGATCTATTACTATCTGCATAAGACAAACTGAATCAAATAAAAAATATCAGAACACCACCTCTTCGAGATAACGCGCCACGAGAGTATTGTCGCGCCAGTTGTCGACCGGCTCCATCCGTTCGCCCAAAGTTTCGCCGATCAGCATGTCGGCGATTCCCGACCCGGCGCCTATCGAAGTGACCACGCCTCCTCCAAGGCGCGGATTGATCTCCATCACCATGGTATGACCCGACTTGCGGTCGCGGATGAGCTGCACCGTCACCGGCCCGCGGAACTTACCGGCCTCAAGCACTCTGCGAGCAAGCGCCATCAGAGCGCCATCCTTGACTGTGACGCTTCTGGTCACCTCTCCTCCTGCCGTTTCGAGTCTGATGCGCGGAACGACCGAAAGCACCCGGCCGCCGGCGCCGACATAACAGTCGACCGTCACCTCCTCGGCATCCTCAATATATTTCTGAGCCATATACACCCGTGGATCGGGCTGTTCCGCAATATCCGACATGCGGCGACATACCGCGATGCCTTTTGAAGCTGAGCCGCGCCGGGGCTTGAGAATCACCGGCAAAGATGACTCGTCGAACGGCAGATCCACCCTGTCGGGCACCGGAAGCGAATGGGTGCGAAACCAGACGTCGGCCTCGGCCTTGTCGAACATCACTCTGCACAGAGCCGCATCCGACACCGGAACAAAAGCCTTGACAGAGCCGTTGAGAGCCGCAGCGACTTCAACCGCCGGATCGACAAACGGCAATACAAGATCGACATCTTCGCTGACGATAATCCGTCGAAGATCATCAACAACACCGCTGTCGTTGAAGCGCAGTCCCTTGACGACGCGACCTACGGAAGCAATCGGAACGTCATGGGTCAATTCATAAGAGAGAATATCGAGAGTAAGACCGCGACGGGCTGCGGCAGCTTTAAGATGCCGTGCCACCGACACCCGCTTGGCGCCGCCGAGCATCAACACGCATAGATTATTATTCTTCATGCAGCAAAGTTAGTAAATTTTCCTGCATTAAGTCATGAAAACCTTTATACATCAGCCGCGGCAACGGCATAAGATGCGACCGAACGGATTCAGCTTTTGGGCGGGAGATCTTCCCACTCCACGTCAGTCACCTGTGATTCGGTGACAACGGTCGACTTCGCTTCGCCGTCGGATGACACTGATGAATGTTCTTCGGTAATTTCGTCAAAAGCCACATATTCACCCAT
>JAIDKJ010000355.1 GCA_029051835.1 Paramuribaculum sp.
GTTACGGAGAATTACAGGTCTACAAGAGTTTTTGTGTTAAACGAAGTTAAATCAGTTACAACCTTGTTACATCTTACCTATGTAGATTGGTTATCAGTTGGCAATGTGGATGTTATGAAGTTCATAACAATCACACTACTTAACGGGTGACGGCTCTGCGGCTCATCTACGAAGATCCGCAGGTGCGTATGAGCCAACCCCACCAAGCCGCCCCAAAGGGCGTCATGGCGGGGTTGACAGAGGTTGGTGGTCTACGACCACCCTCATGGTGTGTTGGGCGTGAGATGGAATAAGGATGCCACTCCATCTCATAACGTAGGGATGCTCCATGGAGCATCCGATAGCGGAGATATGCGACATCTCACTCGGCGGCGAGGACAGAGGGAGCGTATCAAAGTGGTGGCCATAGAGGTAGGTACCATCAGCGGAGCGGACGGGAGTGGGCGTAGACCACGCTACATTTGTAAGCCCCGCCATGGCGGCCGTAGGGCGCCATGGCGGGGTCAGGAGAGAATCAGCTCGGCATCTTCGTAGATGAGGCCGGATACGGCGGTAGTGAAACAAAAAACAAGTGGACGGCTTTTTATGAGCCGTCCACGTAAGTAGTTGTCCTCAGAGGTGGGAGCGAGTGCCTGTATGCGATTGTTTTACTGCAGCGATACCTTGATGGTGGGTGGGAGAGTGCCGTTGCGGCGGTCGCAGGCGTCGACCACTTCGCGAGCCACGTGGCGGAATGCCTGGCCGGTGACTGACGAGCCGTCGAGAGCCACGGGGCGTCCTTCGTCGCCACCCTCGCAGATTGATTCCACCACCGGGATCTGGCCAAGGAGCTTCACGCCGAGTTTTTCGGCGAGCTTCACGCCCCCTTCACGGCCGAATATGTAGTAGCGCTCGTCGGGATGACGTTCGGGTGTGAACCATGCCATGTTCTCCACCAGTCCGAGTATAGGCACGTTGACCTTGTCGCCCGTAAACATTGATATCCCTTTGCGGGCATCGGCAAGAGCCACCTCCTGAGGTGTGCTGACGATGACGGCTCCTGTGATGGCGAGTGTCTGCACGAGTGTCAAATGTATGTCGCTCGTGCCCGGAGGCATGTCGATGAGGAAATAGTCGAGTTCGCCCCAGTCGGCTTCGCCTATGAGCTGTTTGAGCGCGTTGGATGCCATGCCGCCGCGCCATAGCACGGCGCTCTCCTTGTCGACGAGAAATCCGATCGACAGCAGTTTCACCCCATATTTCTCAAGCGGGATGATCAGCGCGCGGCCGTCCACCTCGTGCATGTAGACCTGCTCGTCCTCCACTCCGAACATCTTCGGGAGCGACGGGCCGAATATGTCGGCGTCGAGAAGTCCCACTCTGTAGCCTTCCTGCGCCAGCGCCACGGCGAGATTCACAGCCACGGTCGACTTGCCCACGCCCCCTTTGCCGGAGCTGACGCCTATGATGTTCTTCACGCCGGGGAGCATCGGCTGTGCCTTCTGTTCGGGCTGGCGCGATGCGGTGGCGATGGCAGGCTCTACTTCGGGGGATATATATGTGCGCAGGGCGGCTTCGGCGGCCTTTACGATCGACTTCATGAACGGGTCGGTGGGCTTGTCGAACACTATCGTGAAGCTCACTTTGGAGCCGTCAATGCGTATGTCGTCGGCGATCATGTCGAGGTCAACGATGTCGCGTCCGTTGCCCGGATAGCGCACATTGCGCAGTGCGTCGAGTATGAGGTTGGGATATAGTCGTTCCATATGGATCAGCTTGGATATGTTGATGTCTGTTTATTGTTCTTCGCCTTCGACATGGCCGCGCGAGAAGCTGCGGTAGGTGTCGTAGGGTATCTCGATGTCGGGTTCCGACAGGTCGCGGTCGCGCGGAATGGCAAACCGCAGGTATTTTATCGTCAGTCCGCGCGAGAGCCACTGCTGCTCATAATAGGTGCGTATCGACAATATGTCGTCGGCCGGATGCGACGGATCGCCGTAAAGGTCGGACGTGTCGGCTTCGGGCACTATGCCGTTGTGCTCGGCCATGGCGCGCGTGTAGGTGTATAGAAATGGGCTGTCGGTCTTCAGGTGCAGCTTTCCTTCGGGTTTCAGTATATGGCTGTAGAGTTCCAGAAAACGGGTTGAGGTCAGCCTCTTGCGCACCTTCTTCATCTGCGGGTCGGGAAACGTGATCCAAATCTCGCTCACCTCTCCGGGCGCGAAGAAGCGGTCTATAAGCTCTATGTCGGTGCGCAGAAATCCCACATTGGTCATTCCGGCCGCCAGGGCGCGCTTGGCGCCTGTCCACATGCGGGCGCCCTTCACGTCGATGCCTATGAAGTTCTTGCCGGGGATCCGCTCGGCGAGTCCGACGGTGTATTCGCCTTTGCCGCATCCGAGTTCAAGCACTATCGGATTGTCGTTGTGGAAAAACTCGCTGTTCCAGTGTCCTTTCATCTCGAATCCTTCCGAAGCCAGCGTGGCAAACGGACATTGTACGACGAAAGGTATCTCTTCCATCTCCCGGAATTTTCGCAATTTGTTCTTGCCCATAATCTGTCGGTAGGTTGTCTGCTTTGTGTGCAAAATTAAGGAAAATCCGCGGATTTTCCCTAACTTTGCCTTCAAATGAGCAAAAACGTACTGATAATAGGAGCAGGCGGATTTGTCGGCGGTTTCATAGCCGACGAAGCCCTGCGTCGTGGATTTACGGTGACGGCCGGCATACGCGCCTCGACCTCGCGGAGATACCTTGCCGACAGCCGCATCCGGTTTCTGACTCTCGACTACGAGCAGCCGGAGCAGATGGCCTCAGCCATAGCCGAGGCAATGCCCGAAGGGGAGCCTTACATGCTGGTGTATAATCTCGGAGCCACGAAATGCACCAATTTCGCCGATTTCAACCGTATCAATTACCAGTATCTGCGCAATGTCGTCGAGGCGCTCCGCATGGCCCGGCGCATTCCCGGACGCCTGCTGTATATGAGCAGCCTTTCGGCGCTCGGACCGGGCGACGAGCGCACCTATGCGCCGCTTACGGGCAAGACGATCCCGGCGCCCGACACCCGCTACGGAGTCAGCAAGATCAAGGCCGAGACGTTTCTCGAAACCTGCCCCGACATCCCCTGGACCATATTCAGGCCCACCGGTGTCTACGGTCCTCATGAGCAGGACTATCTGATGATGATACGCAGCATCGACCGACACTGGGACTTCGGCGTGGGACTGCGCCGCCAGATGCTCACGTTCATCTATGTCAAGGATCTTGCGGCAGCGGTGTTCGACGCGCTTGCCACCGACCGCACGCTCCGGCGCAAATATATCATATCCGAGCCGCGGAGCTACACCCAGGCCGAATTCCGGCGTATCGCGGCACGTATTCTCCGACGCCGGGTGGTGATCCCCGTCAGGGTGCCTATATGGATGCTCTATGTCGTTTCGGTAGTGGCCGAGAAGATCGGCGTGATACGCTCCAAACCAAGCACGCTCAACCGCGACAAGTTCCGCATCATGCGTCAGCGCAACTGGAGCTGTTCGGTCGACGAGGCTGTGGCCGACTTCGGATTCGCCCCGCGCTATGATCTCGTCAAGGGTCTGACCGAAACCGTGGAAGCCTACCGCCAAAGCCTCGGGGAGGAGGCGTCGCGATGAGCCGTCGGTCGGTCTACCGTGCGCCGTCATGGTTTATCGTTCTGGCCGTGGTGATGGCTCTTCCGGCGCTGCTTGCGCCGGCTATGCTGTCGGCCTGTCCGCCCGATGCCCCCGGCATAGTGCGCACCCTCGTGTGGATCTATCCCGTCTACGTAGTGGTGGCCGCATGGCTCGCCTGTCTGTGCTGGGATAGCCGGCGTGTCATGGCGTGGATACTGCTCGCTCTTATGGCTCTTACCCATGCGGGCATGTGGATGCTTGTAAAAGCGCCGGTCTATTGAATGAAACTTCGTAAAAAGCTCCATATAATCATGAATATACTTATCATCAACGGCCCGAATCTCAATCTGCTCGGAGTCCGCGAGCCGTCGGTCTACGGCCATACTTCGTTCGACGACTTTATGGAGAGCCTCCGGAGGCTCTATCCGCAGATCGCCTTCGACTGCTTCCAGAGCAATCACGAGGGCGCGATCATCGACCGTCTGCACAGCGACGGGTTCAACGGCCGCTATGCCGGAATAATACTCAATGCCGGAGCTTATACCCACACCTCGCTCGCCATTGCCGATGCCATCGCGGCCATCGAAGTGCCGGTGGTGGAGGTGCATATATCCAACGTGGCCGCCCGCGAGGAGATACGCCACCGTTCGCTGATAGCTCCCGTGTGCCGCGGATCTATAGCCGGCTTCGGCCTCGACAGCTACCGTCTGGCCGTGGAGGCTATCGCGCGGCCTGTAAAAATCAATTGACGATATGAAAAGACTTACCGATATAATGGCAACGGTCACCGACGCACGCTGTGACCGACACTTTCTGACGTCGTTGCGACGCGCCGGAATGAATTCAGTCAGGATCAATTCGGCGCATGTCGACGGCGAGGGACTGCGACGCATCATCCGCGCCGTGCGCGACCATGTGCCCGGAACGGCAATACTGATGGATACAAAAGGACCTGAAATCCGCACTACGGCGCTCTCCGGCGCTCTGGAGTCGGTGACGCTGGCCGAAGGCGACGTAGTGAGGCTCGCCGAATGTGCAGCTACCGATGCGTCGGTCATAGGCATAGCCGTTGAAGGCGTGTGCGCCGCACTGCGCAAGGGTCATCGTGTGGTGCTCGACGACGGCGCCATGGAGCTGTCCGTGCGCCATGCCGACGGTGCGGTGGTTGAAGCCGTGGTGACCCTCGGAGGTGAACTCGGTTCGCGCAAGACGGTCAATCTGCCCGACACCGACCTGCCGCCGCTCCCTGCTGTGTCGGAACGCGACCGCAGGGCTATAGAGGTGGCCGTGGAGGAGCGCATCGACATGATAGCCCACTCTTTTGTGCGCAGTGCGGCCGACGTTGAGGCTGTGCGCGCTCTGACCGCAGGCAGCGATATACGCATATACGCCAAGATTGAGTGCCGGGAGGCCATACGCAATTTCAACGGCATTCTTGAGGCGGCCGACGGCATACTCGTGGCGCGCGGCGACCTCGGCACGCAGATCGACGTGGCCACCATACCGGCCGTGCAGCACAAGGCCTGCGCCATGGCACACGCGGCAGGCAAGTCGGTGATAGTGTCGACGCAGATACTCACCTCCATGATCGACCATCCCTACCCGACAAGAGCCGAGATGACCGATGTGGCGTTTGCCGTGCGCGACGGAGTGGAAACGCTTCTGCTCACGGGCGAAACAGCACAGGGCCACTTCCCGGCCGAATGTGTCGACGCGATGCGCCGCTGCATCGAGGCCTCGCAAACCTATTTCGCCGCGTTATGAGCGCCCCGCTGACGCTCACCGACGACCGGCTCGAGCAATATATCGAGAACCATATCTCGCCTGAGCCTGAACATCTCAGACAGCTCTACCGCCATACATGGCTCCATCATCTGTATCCGCGGATGTGTTCGGGTCATCTGCAGGGACGCATTCTGAAAATGCTCACTGCCATGATAGCGCCGCGGCGTGTGCTCGAACTGGGCACATTCACCGGCTACTCCGCGCTGTGCATAGCCGAAGGGCTGCAGCCGGGAGCAACGCTCGACACTGTGGAGATCGACGACGAGATGGAGGACGAGCTGCGCGAGCGTTTCGCCCCTTATCCGTCGATAACGCTTCATATCGGCGATGCGGTCGAGGTGGTGGAGCGGCTCGCCGGCGAATGGGACATGGTGTTTGTCGATGCCGACAAGCGCCGCTATCCCGAATATCTCGCCATGCTCAAGTCTCGGGTGGCCCGCGGAGGATATATACTTGCCGACAATACTTTATGGTCGGGACAGGTGGTGGCCGACGATGCCCGGCGCGACCCGCAGTTGAGCGGCATTCTGGAGTTCAACCGGCTTGTGGCCGACGATCCGGAGCTTGAGTCGGTTATCTTCCCGCTGCGCGACGGTCTGTCGCTCATAAAGCGTTTATGAACAATCGTTTTTGATTAAAATCTATTATATCCATGCCACAGCTTGACAAAGATCTCATATCGCAGCCCGAACTCTGGGGGCTGGTGATGCAGCTCTCTGACCGTAAGCTCACGGCCGCGCTGCTCCCTCCTGTCGACGGCGAGCAGATGATACTGTCGCACATACCGCTCCCCGTGGCTACTGCCGGAAGCTATGCCAAAGCGGTGGAGGAGGCTGTCTACGACAATCCGCTTCTGCTGTCAGATTTCAGCCATATAAGGCTGCTGACATCTTCGCCACGCGTGGCGCTTATCCCGGCAGCTCTTGATGCCGCCGGAATGGAAACGGCTTTCGAGGCCACGTTCGGCAAGGGAACCGTCGCGACGCTTTCGGAGCCGGTGCGGTGTGGCGCCGTAGTGGCATCGGACGATGACGCACAGTTGCTCGCCTTCTTCCGGCGCACGTTTTTCAATATCGCCATACGCCCGACTCTGGCGGCGGTGATCGACTGCTACAGCTCCGACGGACTCTGGGTGTCGTGTGAGGATTCGGTGATCCGTCTGGCCTATAATCTCGACGGCCGGCTGATCGCCGCCAACAGTTTCGACTGCGGCGCTCCCGAGGATGCAGCCTATTATGTCGTGGCGTTGCGGCGCGTGTGTGGCGCCGACCGGGGCACGGTATACCTGCGTCGTGCCGGAGCATCGCGCGAGTGGTGTGCCGCGATGGCCGATATGCTGCGTGGCGCGTCGTGTCCGGTCGAGATGGTCAACGCCTCGCCGGCGATATGCCGTCTTGGCCATTCGGCTGCCGATCTGCCCGATTATTTCCTTCAGGCGTGATCTTCGCGGAACCCGGAAGCGTTATGCTGATAACCCATTGTTACAAACTACTGATAAAGTGAGAATCATAAGAGGAAAATACGGACGTCGGAGGTTTGACGTGCCGACATCCATCACGGCGCGGCCTACAACCGATTTCGCCCGCGAGAACATATTCAACGTCATCGAGAATCTGATGGATATCGAAGGCGCAAGGGCGCTTGACCTTTTCGCCGGTACGGGAGCCGTCACCTTCGAACTGCTCTCGCGTGAGGCCGCCGAGGTGACTGCCGTGGAGCGTGCGCCGGTGCAGTGCTCTTTCATCAAGCGTACGGCCGAGGCTCTCGGCGCCGACAATCTGCATCTTGTCAGAGGCGACGCCCTGCGATATATCTCCACGGCCGCGACCCCGTTCGACTTTATTTTTGCCGATCCTCCCTACGATATGGCTGGTTTCGGCGAGATTCCCGGCAAGGTGATCGGCTCGAAGCTCGTCAAGGAGGGCACTCTGTTTGTCATGGAGCATTCGCGCAAGTTTGATTTCTCCACGTTGCCCGGCTTTTTCGACCACCGTGCTTACGGAAGCGTTAATTTCTCTTTGTTCAGACTGTAAGGACAGCTCCAATCTATATTTTTCCGACATGAAAAAACTCGTCATCTCCACCGGCGCCGGAATGAGCGCCGAAAGCGGCATAAGCACCTTCCGCGACAGCGGAGGACTGTGGGAAAATTATCCGGTGATGGATGTGGCCAGCGCCGACGGATTCCGTCGCAATCCGCAGCTCGTCCATGACTTCTACAACGCCCGGCGCCGCGAACTCCTCAAGGCGAAGCCCAACGCAGGCCACGTCGGCCTTGCGGAGCTTGAAAAGCATTTCGAGGTGTATGTGATCACACAGAATGTCGACGATCTTCACGAACGTGCAGGCAGCTCGAACGTGCTTCACCTTCATGGCGAGCTGATGGCGGTGCGCACGGTCGACGAACCTTACCGTGTCTATCGCCTCGATCCCGAGCATACCGATACGTCGCCGGAGAGCCGCGATGCCGACGGGCGCGTGCTCCGTCCCCATATAGTGTTTTTTCAGGAGGCGGTGCCGATGATGGAGCCGGCTGTGGAGCTTGTGTCGCAGGCCGACGTGTTTGTGGTCATAGGCACGAGTCTGGTGGTGTATCCCGCCGCCGGACTGCTCAATTATGTCCGCCGTGGCATCCCCGTTTATTATATCGATCCAAATCCGGCGCCCGTGCCCGAATGGGTTCATGTCATTCGCAAGGGCGCGTCGGAGGGGGTGGCCGAGCTGACACGCATTCTCACCTCGCAGGACCAATCTGTATCACAATAAGTAACTCTTAAAACAAATGACTTATGGCAGACGGATATATTGAGAGCCGCATGGCCGAGCACATGGCCGGACGTGGACCAAAACGCACGGCAACAATGACCGGTATACGCAAGGGGGTGGCGGCTGCGCTGAGTGCGCTCTCGCTCGTTTCAGTGACAACTTTCGCGCAGGGACGCGTGTTGGAGGTGCAATCTCCGTCGATGCGTGTCTACGTGCCGTCAAAGCCGTCGGGCATGGCTCTGGTGGTGTGTCCCGGCGGAGGGTATTCGCATGTGGCCAGAGAGCATGAGGGCTACGACTGGGCGCCGTTTTTCAACAGTCTGGGCGTGACGTATGCCGTGCTCGACTATGCTCTGCCCAAAGGTGACCGGTCGATTCCGATGAACGATGTGGCTGCTGCATTCCGCGTGTTGTCGGAGAATGCCGAGGAGTGGCATGCCGATCCGGCGCGTACAGGCATTATGGGATTCTCGGCCGGCGGCCATCTGGCGTCGACCATGGCCAACGGTGCGGTGGACGGATGCCGTCCGGCATTCCAGATATTGTTTTATCCTGGCGTGGCGCTCAAGCCTGAGATAACCCACACGGGCACTGCAACGCAATTTCTCGGACAGGACGATACTCCCGAGCTTCGCGAGCGGTATTCGGCGGAGCTTCAGGCGTCGCAGGCGACTCCGCCGGCATTGCTGCTGCTCAGCGCCGATGATCAGGTGGTAGATCCGATGAATTCGATCAATTATTTCCTCGCAATGCGCAGGCAGGGTGTCGATGCCTCGCTCCATATCTATCCGTCGGGAGGCCACGGATGGGGCTACAGACGCGAGCAGATGGCGTTTCACGACGCTTTGATGGTGGAGCTTGCCGCGTGGATCCGCAAGCAGCAGGAGAAGCGCTGAGGCGCTTCTGTGGCGTCGTGGCGGTCGCTCCGTCAGGCAAGCATCGGCGCTATCCGGCGCAAGGCCGCGATAAACGCATCGGCTTCCTCGAAAGTGTTGTAGGCGGCCATTGACGCCCGCACCGTGCCGCTCACTCCCAGCCGCTCCATCAGAGGCTGTGCGCAGTGATGCCCGGTGCGCACTGCTATGCCGAGCTTGTCGAGCAGCAGGCCGGTGTCGTAGGAGTGGGCGTTGCCTATCAGGAATGAGATTATGGAGCCTTTGCCGGGGGCTGTGCCGAATATGCGCATTCCCTCTATCTCGGCCATGCGCTCCGTGACGTATTCAAGAAGCTTCTCCTCGTGGGCGGCGATACGCTCCACCCCGGTGGCTTCGAGCCACTCCACAGCCTTGGCGAGAGCCGCGATTCCGACAAAGTCGGGGGTTCCGGCCTCGAATCTGAAGGGGAGGTCGGCAAACACCGTGCCGTCGAAGCTCACGGTCTTTATCATCTCTCCGCCACCCTGATATGGCGGCATCTTTTCAAGAAGCTCACGCCGGCCGTAAAGCACGCCTATGCCGCAGGGACCATACATCTTGTGGGATGAGAATGCGTAGAAGTCGGCGTCGAGCGCTCTGACATCGACCCGCAGGTGGGCTATGGCCTGCGCTCCGTCGACAAGCACTACGGCTCCCGCCCGGTGGGCGTCCGCGATCATTTCGGCCACGGGGTTGACCGTACCGAGCACATTGCTCACGTGGGTCACCGCCACAAGGCGCGTGCGATCGTTGAGCAGCCGGCGGTAGGCGTCGAGATCAAGCACTCCGCGGTCGTCCATCGGCACCACGCGGATCTTTAGTCCGCGGCGCTCCGCGAGAAGCTGCCACGGCACTATGTCGGAATGATGCTCCATGACGGTCAGCACTATCTCGTCGCCCTCGTTCATCAGTTGACCGTAGGAGCTTGCCACGAGGTTGATCGACTCCGTTGTGCCGCGGGTGAATATCACTTCTTCGCTGTCGGCGGCGCCGATATACCGGGCCACAAGGGCGCGTGTGGCCTCCTGCCGGGCTGTGGCCTCCTGCGACAAGGTGTGTACGCCGCGGTGCACGTTGGCTTTCGAGTCGAGATAGCCGTCGCGTATGGCGTCGATCACTGCCGCAGGGGTCTGCGTGGTGGCGGTGTTGTCGAAATATATCAGCTCATGACCGTAGATTTTGCGGCCGAGAGCGGGAAACTGTCGGCGTATGTCGGCGGTATCGAGTGCTGTCATTGGTGTCGGGTGTTGTTGTGAATTTTATTTGGCAGGGCAGTCGCCGCACACGGCCGAGTCGCCTCTGAAACGCATCTCTGTCAGGTGGCGCAGACGGTCGGCCAGGCCGGGTATGGCTACCGAATCGATTACGTCCGACATGAAGGCCTGCATCAGCAGCATGCGGGCCTCGCGTTCGGGTATGCCTCGGGTGCGCATGTAGAATAGCGCCTGTTCGTCGAGCTGACCGGTGGCAGCGCCGTGTGAGCAGCTCACTTCGTCGTTGTAGATCTCAAGCTGCGGTCGTGTGTGCATGCGCGCTGTCGACGATGCCAGTATGTTGCGGTTGCTCTGGTAGGCTTCAGTGTAGGGGGCTGTGGGAGCCACGAGTATCGATCCCTCGAACGCGCCCTGCGAATAGTCGTCGAGCACATATTTGAAGAGCTGGCGGCTGTGGGAGCGGGGCTGGAGATGACGCACCACCGAACAGTTGTCGGCATGACGGTGGTCGGTGCAGATGGCCATGCCGTTTATCTCCGTGCGGCACCGCTCGCCGTTGATGTCGGTGCGTATGTCGTTGCGTGTGGTGCCGCATGAGAGGGTTACCACATTGGTGCGCAGATGCGATCCTGATTGCTGGCTGACATAGAGGCGTGAGCATCGGGCGTTGGCGGCCGATGTCTCCTCCATATCGCAGAAGTCGAGCCGGGCGCCTTCGTCGAGCCATGCTTCGGTCACCTGCAGCGAAAGACACGATGGTGTGTCCGGTCGGGTGTGGTCGCAGGTGAGTATCATGGCCGATGCGTCTTTCTCCACTATGACGAGCAGGCGGCGCACGGCCATCTGCGGCTCGGTGCCGTCAAACACGTTGACTATCTGAAGCGGTTTCTCAAGATGCGTTCCGGCCGGTATGCGCACCACGGCGCCGTCCTGACACAGAAGGGTGTTGAGAGCCGTAGGCACGTCGGCGAGGTCGGCAAGACCGCCCAGACGTGTCTTCATGATGTCGGGCCACAGTTGGCAGGCTTTTGCGAGCGATGTGAACACCACCCCTTCGGGCAGACGGCGGTCGAGTCCTTCGGTGGGCACGAATGTGTCGCCCACGAGGTATGCCTGCAGAGTTGATACGTTGGGCAGTTCGCAACGTATGGCCGTCGTGAGGTCAAACGAGTGTCCGACACGCATTATGTTGAGTCCGCGGTCGGGAGCCATCATCTCTTCGAGCGATGTGCGCTCGTAGCCCTCCGTGCGGGTGTCGGGCAGCGTGGCGCCCTGCAGTGCTTCGAATGCGCGCGGGCGCAGATCGTTGAGCAGTCCGGGGGCGCGGGCGTCGATATCCTTGCTGTGGGCGTTGTAGAGGTCTATGTATTGTCTGAGAGCGTCCATGATGTGTCAGTCGACTTGTTGCTTGATCCAGTCGTAGCCGCGCTCCTCAAGTTCGAGCGCAAGCTCAGGGCCGCCGCTGTGTACTATTCGTCCATGATAGAGCACGTGGACGAAGTCGGGGCGTATATAGTCGAGCAGACGCTGGTAGTGGGTTATGACTATTGTGGCGTTGTCCTTGGTCTTGAGCTGGTTGACGCCTGATGCTACGATGCGCAGTGCGTCGATGTCGAGTCCGGAGTCGGTTTCGTCGAGTATCGACAGGCGCGGTTCGAGCATAGCCATCTGGAATATCTCGTTGCGTTTCTTCTCGCCGCCCGAAAAGCCTTCGTTGACCGAGCGCGAGGCCAGACGGTTGTCAAGCTCCACTATCTCGCGGCGCTGGCGCATGAGTTTGAGAAATTCAGTGGCGGGCATCGGTTCTTCGCCGAAATATTTGCGTTTGGCGTTGATGGCCGCGCGCATGAAGTTGGTCATCGACACTCCGGGTATCTCGACCGGATACTGGAACGACAGGAACAGA
>JAIDKJ010000356.1 GCA_029051835.1 Paramuribaculum sp.
AGCCATAGGAACCGACCCGGCCGATCGCGACAGCATGACACGGCTCATACGGTGGGCTCTCGCACGCGGCTACGAGAGCGCGGCAGTGATCCGTGCTGTCAAGGACCGCCGCCTGTGGGACGACGACACCGACAAGGAGCCATGAAGCAAGCCATCAGCTCATGGATAGCCGATCTGGCCGCCGTGATATTTCCAAATGTATGCGAAGTGTGTGGCCGCTCACTCGCGCATGGCGAACATCTGCTATGCCTCGAATGCCTCACCGACATGCCACGCACGGGCATCGCCGCCGACGCATTCACCCAGATGCACATCCGCCTCGCCTCCCCGCGGCTCCCGGTAGCCAAAGCCGCGTCATGGTTCTACTACTACCGCGACTCCCCCTACGCCGGACTCGTGCAGCAGGCCAAATACAACGGCCGCCCGCGCCTCGCGCGGGAACTCGGCCGCATGTTTGCCGCAGAGATCTCACCAACAGGATTCTTCGACGGCATCGACGTCATAGTGCCCGTGCCGCTTGCCACCCTTAAATTCATAATGCGAGGCTACAATCAGGCTCGTGAAATAGCCCTCGGCATGTCGGACGTCACCCGCCTCCCGGTAGAGAATCTTCTCCACGCGCGCCGCCACTCCACGCAGACGCGCCGCACATCATATCAGCGATGGATCAACACCCGAGGCGTCTATACCCTGGCCGGAAACCGCACACCGGGCGACCGTCATCTGCTGCTCGTCGACGACGTGATGACCACCGGAGCCACCACATTGAACTGCCTGACGGCCCTGCACGAAGCCTCTCCCGGGGCCACACTCAGCGTAGCCACCCTCGCCCTCGCCCACAAATACTGATTATATAGCCGATACAGCTCCGCATTGTCACGACAG
Organism: Paramuribaculum sp.; assembly: GCA_029051835.1. Taxonomy (GTDB): domain Bacteria; phylum Bacteroidota; class Bacteroidia; order Bacteroidales; family Muribaculaceae; genus Paramuribaculum. Next base: position 886 of record JAIDKJ010000356.1, read on the forward strand.
CCATCCGGAATTCAAAGCTTTAGCTTTACAGTTTTTCCTTCAGCGTCCACTATGATACATACGCCATTGTATCGCTTCGCCTCCGAAAGAACGGATACCGTGCCGACTTTGCGCCCTGCCAGATCATATAAAGTCAACGGAGCCTTCAGCGATTCTATCGATTCCTCAACAGAAGTATTCAATCCGGACAGATCCGATAATCTGCGTATCTCCAGTCTGTCACATTCGGGCACAACAATGTCAAGCACTGATCCGGAATAGCGTTTTATATCTTTGGCGCCGTCGCGCACAGCTACCACTTCCCATCCCTTATCAGAATCGGCATCACTACCCGACGCGACATCGTCAAGAGTCAGACGCCGGCCTACAAACCACTTACCGTCAAAC
>JAIDKJ010000357.1 GCA_029051835.1 Paramuribaculum sp.
TGACACGCGACGCTCATCTTATATGGCTCTCGTCCTACCAGTTTCCCGACCATACGACAATCAGCCGGTTCAAGACCCGCTGCATGCCTCATATCAAGGTCATTTTCGCACGCCTTGTCACAATACTGGCGGAACGCGGCGAGATAGAGCTGACCGGCGACCTCTACATTGACGGCACGACCATCCGGTCACGCGCGGCACGACGTCGAATCAAGTGGCGCAGCAACGCCGAGCGGTTCGGAGCGTCAGCCGAGGCCGACATACAGGAGGGAGTGAAAGCCCTGCTTGGGCAGGTGGAAAACGGAGACAATACGGATGACAGTAACATCGGTCATGTGACCTACACAAAAGAAGAGGCGCGTGAGATAGTTGACCGCATTGAGAGAAAAGCTCAGAAAGAGGGATTGAAGAATGTCCGGGGCAAGATTACCGCCATCCGCAATGCCTGTGACCGTAAGGAAGCGCACGACAAGACATTGGAGCAATGTGCCGGCAGATGCGGTGTGGCCCCGACAGACCCCGACTGCGGCATCATGCACGCCAAGGAAGACGGCTACGAAGGGATGGCGACACCAAACTACAACGTACAGATTGCGACACAGAACCAGTATGTCACCAATTATGGCGCATATGACTCGGCGGAAGACAAATCCACAGCCATGGACTTTGTCGACACCTGTGTGGAGGAAAACGGCGTCAGCCCATCAGCCGTTGTCGAAGATGCCGGATACGGATGCGAGGACGTATATGTGGGGCTGGAGCAAAGACAGATTGAGGCTGTGGTCAAATATCCGAACTATGATGCTGAGTCCACCAGACGCCCGGTTAAGCCTGGTCAATATGACAAGTTCGCGTTCAGGCTATCTGCGGACGAGAGCACGCTTATCTGCCCTGCCGGGCATCAGATGAGAGTGATACGAACCGAGGAGGCATATACACGCAGCGGTTTTCGCAGCGACATCACTGTAATGACATGCGACCACTGCAACGGATGCCCCTTCAGAGACAAGTGCATTCTGACAAAGAGCAGACATGGTGAGATACATCGCAAATTAAGTAATATCCGTGAAGAACGGAAAGCAAAGGCAAGACTTGATCTTCCGGCGAATCAGCGGAAACTCAAGCGAAGGTCGCTGGAGCCCGAGCCGGTTTTCGGACAGCTCAAACACAATCACGGATACACTCGCTTCCGCCACTTCGGGAAAGCCAAGGTCACAATGGATCTCGGATTTGTTTTCATGGCCCTTAACATCCTAAAATTGCACAAAAACA
>JAIDKJ010000358.1 GCA_029051835.1 Paramuribaculum sp.
TTGCCGGTGGTGTTGGTGACTGAACGATGTCGTTCAGTCCATGTCCTTGTTGTCAGCCGGATTGCGGAAATGGATCTTATGCTCGATGTATTCCTGAGTGGCAATCAGGGTAGGCTTCGGGAGCTTCTCGTAGTAGCGTGAGATTTCGATCTGCTCGCGGTTTTCGGAGATTTCCTCGAGGTTGTCGTTGAGCGATGCGAATTCCTGCAGTTTCTTTTCAAGGTCATGTTTCATCTCGTCGGCGAGCTGGTTGGAGCGCTGGGCGATGATACATACGGTTTCATAGATGTTTCCGGTCTCTTCGGAGAGGTCTACGAGATCGCGTGTGACGGTGTTGAATGGAGCGTTGGTCTTCTTATAATCCATCTTGTTGTTGGCTTATATTTTATTGTTTCTATTCTGATTTGGAAGTGTGGAGGATGCGTTGCCGTTGTTTGAATTATTCGCCCACGTGATGGCGCGAGATCTTCAGAATGTTGTCGGCTTCCTCTTTTTTGGGGCTGTCGGGGTAGTTGTTGATAAACGAATAGTATTCGTCGATTACTTCCCTGAAACGGTCTACTTTTTTCTCCTCTACGCTCTGCACGGCCTCTTGATATTTGGCTTTGAGTATCACCATTTCGAGGTCTTCTTTATAGCGCGAGTAGGGATATGTCTTGATGGCGTTGCGGGCAGTGATGATGGCTGACTCGTAATTGTTGCCCATATAGTTGCCGAGGTTGTAGTAGAGCTGTGCGTTCTGCAGCTCTTTGAGGGTCAGCTTATCCTGCATCTCGAAGATTGCGTTCTGCGCGATGCTGACTTTGTCCGACCGCGGGAAATAGTCGAGAAATCCCTGCAGCTCCTCGATGCCTTTCATCGTGTCGCTCTGGTCGAGCTGCGGTTCGGGAGAGTCGAGATAATACCCGTAGCCGCAGTAGAAGCGGGCCAGTTCGGTGTATTTGCCGCGCGGATAGCGGGTGTAGTAATTTTTGAAATATACGCTCGACGATGCGTAGTCCTTGTTCTCGTAGTTGCTTAATGCAAGGAGGTAGAGTGCGTCCTCGGCTTTTTCCTGACCTCTGAACTGGTCGACAATGTCATTGAGCACTGTCGATGCCTGCACATATTTCTTCTGCTCGAATGCACGCTTGGCAAATTCGAGCTTGAGGTTGGGGTCGGTGCTTTTGAGCACTTTGTTATACTCTCCGCACGAGGTCAGTGCTACGGCCGAGAGCAATATTATGAGGTATTTGCGCATTATGCCTGCTTGATTTGATTGAAATTTCGGCCACAAAGTTACATCTTTTTATCGAAAAACGCTCTATATTTTGAGTCAATTCCGTTGTAAATTGTTAACTTTGCAATGCATTTATTACATCCGGCAGGGACTTTATGGCCTTCCGGCAGCTGATGATATTGAAGTGAAAAGTACAAGTAATTTGAAATTTAAGTGGCGTCCGGGTGCGTTCACCACTCGTTTTCTGTTTAATCTGGCCTTGATGGTGCTGGTGGCGGTCGTGTTTGTATGGCTGGCGCTGGTCTGGCTCGATTCATGGACCGATCATGGGCATTATGTTGAAGTTCCGCAGGTGAAAGGCATGACGTATGAAACCGCCATGAGCAGTCTGGAGAGTGAAGGCTTCGAGGCTGCGCTCAGCGATTCGATCTATGACGGGAAGACCCGTCCTGGCACGGTCGTGGAGCAGAATCCCAAACGTGGCACTAAAGTCAAGGCCGGGCGCACGGTATATCTGACTATTACGGCTTTCTCGCCCAAAAGTGTGAGTGTGCCCTCGCTCACCGATGTGTCATTGCGTCAGGCGCGTTCTATACTGGAGGGGCTTGGCTTCCGAAATATATACGTGGAATATGTGCCGTCGGAGTTCAAGGATCTTGTAGTATCGGTGAAGAGCGGAGGCCGGCAGCTGCAGCCCGGAAGCCGGCTGCCTGTGACAGCCTCGATAGTGCTTAATGTCGGCGAGGGCGTGTCGGACGACGATACTGCGGGCGAAACCGAATCTGAACAGTTCTGACTATGGAGTCTTCCGATATAGATGAGTTGGAACTGAATGCGTCGGCCGGTGACGGCGATGACGGACGTGAGCTATTTGAGCATTTCCGTTTTGTGGCCGATAAGGGCCAGCAGTTGTTGCGGGTTGACAAATTTCTTGTCACCAGAATAGAAAAGTCGTCGCGCAACCGCATACAGCAGGCCGCCGAGGCCGGATGTATTCTGGTAAATGGACGCGCGGTAAAGAGCAATTATCGCGTGAAGCCGCTCGATGTCGTGGCGGTGGTTATGGACAGGCCGCGCGATGAGCTTGATATCATACCGGCGGAGATTCCGCTCGAGATTGTGTTTGATG
>JAIDKJ010000359.1 GCA_029051835.1 Paramuribaculum sp.
CGATATGAGTATTAGCAGGCCGTTGTCGTTGTCTTTCTTTCCGATGCCCCAGAGTGTGAACAGCTCGGTGGCGAATGAGTCGATGTCGCCCCCTTCGATCGACTCGACGGCCACAACAACCACTTCGGCCGATGTTTTCTGCCAGATATTTCCGAGCAGAGAGTCGAGCCGGACTTCGGCGGCCGGCGACAGCACTCCGTCGGGGTTTGACACGTAGCGTGTGCGGTCGGACAGATGCACGTTGGGTATGTCGCCCGGAGTGTAGGCCGCGAGGGCGGTGGCTATGGCTGCTGTGAGCAGAGCCATGACGAGTAGGATTCGTTTCATACGGCGAAGATAGGCAAAAATTCCGAAAGGAGGGAACGTGTATCGTTGGCTTATGACGTTTTTTTGTGGCAAAACGGCGCCCTGTTGTTGCATAGTTGTTGTTTTTTATGTTAAAAACAGCATAGTGTTTACCGTTGATGAATTTGTTTGGTTAAATTTGTGGCTTAATACCAATCATTACATGCTTACTCAGATAATCAATGCAAAAATCCTGACGCCACAGGGATGGCTGAAAGATGGCAGCGTGCTGATGCGCGACGACAAAATCCTTGAAGTGACCAACTGCGACCTGGCTGTGATCGGTGCCGAACTGTTCGATGCCAAGGGAATGTACGTAGTGCCCGGCGGAGTGGAGATCCACTGCCACGGCGGTGGCGGACGCGACTTTATGGAGGGAACCGAAGATGCTTTCCGCAAGGCTATCGATGCCCACATGAAGCACGGCACCACGAGCATATTCCCCACGCTTTCGAGCTCGTCGGTGGATATGATCAACCGTGCGGCCGAAACGTGTACTCGACTGATGGCTGAGCCGGGAAGCCCGGTGCTGGGCCTCCACCTCGAAGGTCACTACCTCAATCAGGCTATGGCCGGAGGCCAGATGCCGGAGTATATCAAGAATCCCGATCCCAAGGAGTACATACCTATCGTGGAACGGTGGCAGTGTATCAAACGCTGGGATGCGGCTCCCGAGCTGCCCGGCGCTATGCAGTTCGGCAAATATATCACCGCCAAAGGCATCCTCGCCTCTGTGGCTCATACGCAGGCCGAGTATGAGGATATCCTGTCGGCGTGGGAGTCGGGCTACAGCCATGCCACCCATTTCTACAATGCGATGCCGGGATTCCACAAGCGCCGCGAATACAAATATGAGGGCACTGTGGAGAGTATCTATCTGATCGACGACATGACGGTGGAGGTTGTGGCCGACGGCATCCATGTGCCGGCTACGATACTGCGTCTTGTATATAAGGTGAAGGGTGTGGAACGTGCCTGTGTGATCACCGACGCTTTGGCCTGTGCCTGCGCCGAGGACGCCGAGGCGTTCGATCCGCGCGTGATCATCGAGGACGGCGTCTGCAAGCTGTCCGACCGTTCGGCTCTGGCAGGCAGCATAGCCACGATGGACCGTCTGATACGCACTCTTGTGCAGAAAGCCGACATACCTCTCGACGACGCCGTGCGCATGGCTTCGGAAACCCCGGCCAAGATCATGGGCGTCTACGACCGCAAAGGCTCGCTGGCCAAGGACAAGGATGCCGATATCATCATACTCGACAATGATCTTAATCTGCGTGCCGTATGGGCGCAGGGCAAGCTCGTGGAGGGCACCAACACTCTCTGAGCTTACTGACATACTGACCGACAGCATGCGTCGTGCTCCCGTCGAGGGAGTGCACCGGCGTGGCTGTCGGTCTTTTTTTTGTGGTCGGATGTGCGGCTATCCCCGCAGTAGCGGGGCGGGTGGGTGAATTATGGCCATATGGGTGCGATATGGGTGCGAAAGTGTCGGTTTAGTGGTGTTTGAAAGGTGAAAATGGCTGAAAAAGTAAGTTTTTTTGTCTATTTCTTTGCAGGTTGGCAAAAAGTGCGTATATTTGCACTCGTTTTTGAGCCATAGGCACTAAAACCAAGGCCGGCCCATTCGTCTATCGGTTAGGACGCAAGATTTTCATTCTTGAAAGAGGAGTTCGATTCTCCTATGGGCTACAAATAAAAATTCACGACAATTTTGACATAATAGAAATGGCAAATCACAAATCATCGCTGAAGAGAATTCGTCAGACCGAGTCGCGCCGTCTGCGCAACCGCTACTACGCAAAGACTGCCCGCAACGCCGTGCGTCGTCTGCGCGCTATGACCGACAAGGCTGAGGCTCAGGCTGCTTTCGTAGGTATCACCAAGATGCTCGACAAGCTGGCTGCCAAGAACACGATCTCTAAGAATAAGGCATCGAACCTCAAGAGCAAGCTCGCCCTCCACATCAACAAGCTGGGCGCTTGATAGCTGAGGATAGCTGACGGCGGAACGCCGGCCTCACGGCTGCGATCCGGGTCAACTCCGACCGGCCCATTCGTCTATCGGTTAGGACGCAAGATTTTCATTCTTGAAAGAGGAGTTCGATTCTCCTATGGGCTACACAATTTTCCCCCTTAATTGTTTCTGGACTGATGCGCCGTGAGGTGCGTCATTCCTTTTTTTTTGTTTATGGGGTGTGCGTATGTCGATACAAAAATGATGTCGCGGGGCACCTGTCTGGGTGTCGCGGGGCTTTTTTGATGAGTCGGGGGTGTTAAATTTTGACCACTTACCGACTTTTGCTTAACTTTGTAGGTGGTAAAGCAGGTTGCGGGCTATGGAAGCCGTCGGAGGCCTGATGCCAGATGAAAATCAACAGTTATCGGAAATTTACACATTTATCCTACAATGGAATACAATCATAAGGAAATAGAGAAGCGGTGGCAGGCCTACTGGAAAGAGCAGGGCACCTACCGCACAAGAGAGGATCACTCGCGAAAGAAATTCTATGTGCTCGACATGTTCCCTTATCCTTCGGGAGCCGGACTGCACGTGGGTCATCCGCTCGGTTATATAGCTTCCGACATATATTCGCGCTACAAGCGCCTGCAGGGCTACAATGTGCTGCATCCGATGGGCTACGACGCCTATGGTCTGCCGGCGGAGCAGTATGCCATCCAGACCGGACAGCATCCGGAGGTGACCACCGTCAACAATATCGAGCGCTACCGCAGCCAGCTCGACAAGATAGGTTTCAGCTACGACTGGGACCGCGAGGTGCGCACCTGTTCGCCCGACTACTACAAGTGGACCCAGTGGGCGTTCATACGCATGTTCAATTCCTACTACGACACGGCTCTCGACAAGGCGATGCCGATAGCGCGGCTCGAGGAGCATTTTGCGGCTAAAGGCACGGAGGGCGTCGCGGCTGCCTGCGGCGAAGAGCTCTCGTTTACGGCCGAGGAGTGGAAGGAGATGGATGAGAAACGCCGTTCGGAGGTGTTGATGAACTACCGTATAGCCTATCTCGGCAATACGATGGTCAACTGGTGTCCGAAACTCGGCACGGTGCTGGCCAACGACGAGGTGAGCGAGGGCGTGTCGATCCGCGGCGGATATCCTGTGGAGCAGAAGCTGATGTATCAGTGGTGTCTGAGAGTGTCGGCCTACGCGCAGCGTCTGCTCGACGGACTCGACAAGCTCGACTGGACCGACTCGCTGAAGGAAACGCAGCGCAACTGGATAGGACGTTCGGAGGGCGCGGAGATGAAGTTTGCCATAGACGGACGCGACGACGGCCTGGCGCTTGAGATATTCACCACGAGAGCCGACACCGTGTTTGGCGTGACCTTCATGGTGCTTGCTCCTGAAAGCGAATATGTGGCCATGGTGACCACAGCTGAGCAGAAGGCGGCTGTCGACAGCTATATCGAGAGCATCCGCCACAAGACTGAGCGCGAGCGCATGATCGACAAGAAGGTGAGCGGCGTGTTTACCGGCGCTTATGCGATCAATCCTCTCACCGGCAAACGTATACCGGTGTGGGTGAGCGACTATGTGCTTGCAGGCTACGGCACGGGCGCCATCATGGCTGTGCCGGCTCACGACAGCCGCGATTATGCTTTCGCGCGTCATTTCGATCTGCCGGTGGTGCCGCTGATCGAGGGTGCCGACGTCAGCGAGCAGAGCTTCGACGCCAAGAGCGGCCGTATGATCAATTCGGCCGGCGCCGATCTCGATCTCAACGGCATGGAGGTGAAGGATGCCATAAAGGCCACCAAGGAATATATCTCCCGCAAGGGGATAGGCAAAGTGAAGGTGAATTACCGTCTGCGCGACGCCATTTTCTCGCGCCAGCGCTACTGGGGCGAGCCGTTCCCGGTGTACTACAAGGACGGTGTGCCGCAGATGCTGGCTGACGATTGTCTGCCGCTGGAGCTGCCTGAAGTCGACAAGTTCCTTCCCACCGAGAGCGGCGAGCCTCCGCTGGGACGCGCCCGTAACTGGGCCACTCCCGAAGGGTATCCTCTCGAACTGTGCACGATGCCTGGCTTCGCCGGATCGTCGGCCTACTATCTGCGATATATGGATCCTCACAACGACAAAGCTCTCGTGGGACGCGAGGCCAACGAATACTGGCGCAGTGTCGATCTCTATATAGGCGGCACGGAGCATGCCACAGGCCACCTGATATACAGCCGTTTCTGGAACAAGTTCCTCTATGATCTGGGTCATGTGTGCGAGGACGAGCCGTTCAGAAAACTCGTCAACCAGGGCATGATACAGGGCCGGAGCAACTTCGTTTACCGCATCAAGGATACCAACCGTTTTGTCAGCGCCGGTCTGAAGGACCGCTACGACGTCACTCCGATACATGTGGATGTAAATATAGTGAGCAACGACATTCTTGATCTTGACCGCTTCCGTGCATGGCGTCCGGAATTCGCCGATGCCGAATTTGAGCTGGAGGATGGCCGCTATGTGTGTGGCTACGCTGTCGAGAAGATGTCGAAGTCGATGTTCAATGTTGTCAACCCCGACGATGTGGTTGACCGCTACGGCGCCGACACCCTGCGACTTTATGAGATGTTCCTCGGTCCGCTCGAGCAGAGCAAGCCGTGGGACACCAACGGCATAGATGGCGTGAACCGCTTCATCCGCAAGCTCTGGAACCTCTTCTACAAGGGCGACGAGCTGCTGCTGACCGACGGCGAGCCGACTGCCGGCGAGCTGAAGTCGATCCACAAGCTGATCAAGAAGGTGACCGCCGATATCGAGGCGTTCTCCTACAATACGTCGATAGCCGCTTTCATGATATGTGTCAACGAGCTGACTCAGCTCAAGTGTCACAATCGCGCGGTGCTCTCGCAGCTTGTGGTGATTCTGGCTCCCTTCGCGCCTCACGTCAGCGAGGAACTGTGGCATGCGCTGGGCAATGAAACGACGGTGTGCGACGCCGAGTGGCCTTCATACAATGAGGATTATCTCCGCGAGGATTCGGTCAACTATGCGGTGTCGTTCAACGGCAAGGCGCGCTTCAATATCACCGTCCCGGCCGATATGAACCCGAAGGATGTGGAGGCGGCTGCCCTCGGCCATGAGAGCGCTGCCCGCTGGATCGACGGCAAGCAGGTGGTGAAGGTGATCGTGGTGCCCAAGAAAATAGTCAACGTAGTGGTGAAATGAAGCGCAGAATAGTTTTTGCCACCAACAACGCCCACAAGCTCGAAGAGATCCGGGCCATAGCCGGCGACATGCTTGAGGTGCTGTCGCTGGCCGAGATAGGCTGTCATGACGACATACCGGAGAGCGAGCCTACGATCGAGGGCAATGCCATAGCCAAGGCGCGCTGGGTGCGCGACCGTTACGGCTACGACTGCTTTGCCGATGACACCGGCCTGATGGTCGATGCTCTCGGCGGCGAGCCGGGGGTGCATTCGGCCCGCTATGCCGGTCCGGGGCATGACTCGCAGGCCAATGTGGCTCTGCTTCTCGAACGCATGGAGGGTGTGGCCGACCGCAAGGCTCACTTCACTACCGTGATAGCGCTGACCGAGGGGGATGCGACCAAGGTGTTCGAGGGGCGTGTCGACGGCGAGATACTGACCGAGCGCGACGGCGACGGCGGATTCGGCTACGATCCGGTGTTTCGTCCGGCGGGGTGCAGCGCGTCGTTCGCATCGATGAGCGCCGAGGAGAAAAACGCTATAAGCCACCGCGGGCGGGCTACGGCGCGCCTGCTTGAATATTTCAAGTCGCTCTGATGAGATTGCTGTTGTCGCTGCTGTTGTCGCTGCTGTCCGTGGCTTTGAGCCGGGCCGATATGGTGCCGTGCAGCTGGCGGGTGCGCCCGGTGTGGTCGGGTGCGCCTCAGTCGGTGGTGGAAACGCCGGGGAAGGTCTACTTCATGATAGGCGGTTCGCTGTTTGCCCGCGACAAGGAGAGCGAGGAACTGACGGCATATACCGTGGCCCAAGGGTGCGGTGCATCGGGAGCCACGATGATGGCTTACTCGGCCACCGCTGGAGTCCTTGCGGTGGCATACGAATCGGGCCATGTGGATCTGATAGACCGCGAGGGCGCGATCATTCCTATGCCGGAGATACGCGACGCCGAGGATGTGGATGACCGCACGATCAACGATATGTCGGTGGATGGCGACGACTGCTATCTGGCCACGGCATTCGGCCTCGTGAAGATAAATCTGCGCACCCGCCGGGTGACCGATTCCGGGCGCTATGGCCGGGAGGTGGAGCTTGTGACCACGATGGGCGACTGGCTGGTGGTGAAGAGCGGCGAGGATGTGATGGCCGCTCCCAAAGCTGGATCGCTGCGCCGGTTTGACGTGTTCAGGCCGGTGACGAAGCGTGGCGGGGCGGTCGGACTGCTCGGACTGAGCGGTTCGCGTCTGCTGATAGTGATGGAGCGCATCGCCGCACTGGCTGAAACGGATCCGGCGTCGGGACTGTATGATGAAAAAGCATGGGCCGACGTGACCGGAGGAGTGATCGCGGCCGACGGCGACGGAACGGCCTGGCTTCCGGGAAGCAACGGGTGGATATGCAGCGTCACCGCGGCCGGACGTGTTGAACGTGTGGCCGAGATGCCTGCGGCTGACGGCCTGCCTACGGTAATGTCGTCGGTCGATCCGGCTTCGAGGCTTTGGACTCTCTCGGCCGGTGGAATATCGCTGCTTACCGTCGCTGACGGCCGATGGCAGACGGCTGTGGAGCGGTTCATACCGCAGGGGTGCGTGTTCACGCGCGATGTGGCCATGATAATTCCCGATGCTTCGGGGCGTCGGGTCTACGTGAGCAATCAGGGTGCGACGAACTATCGCATGTGTGCCGACGACCGCGAGGGGGAGCCGCAGGCCACCACCATGATAGAGGATGGCGAGGCGGTCAATGTGTCGGCTGTGGATGTCAAGGCTGTCAATGCCGTGTCGGCTGCAAGGCAGAAGCGTACAGGCCCGGTGGCTCTCTCGCCGGAAAGGATAGTGCAGGATCCCGACGATGCGTCGACATACTATCTGGCTACGGCCAATGACGGGGTGTATCGTGTCACCGACCGCCGTCTGACCGGACGCTATGACGGCTCTAACGCTCCGCTTGAGGATCTGTACGGATGGCGTGTGTATGATCTTTCGATCGATGGCGGCGGCAATCTGTGGATGGGTTCGACGAGCGAAGGCGGAAGCGCCGGCCTGGCCGTGCTCCCCGCCGCCAAGCGCCGCGGCCCGGCGGATGCTGTCGGTCGATCGGACTGGCTGACGTTTGATCTTCAGGGGGCGACGCTGCACAAGGATGTGAGGGTGTTTCACTGCCGCAGGTCGAACGTGACATTTGTGTTTGATTCGGACGGAGCTAACGGCCTGCTTGCCGTGGACCGCGGCGCGACGGCCGACGATCTGCGCGATGACCGTCTGGTGAGGATCACTGAAATCGTGGATCAGGACGGGCTGACTTTTACTACAAATCACTTTACGGCTATAGCCGAGGACCGCAACGGATGTGTGTGGATCGGTGCTGACGGAGGGGTGATCGTGATCGATAATCCGGAGGCGGTGTTCAGCCCGGGACTGAGGGTAAGGCGCCTGAAGGTGGCGCACGACGACGGTACGGGGCTTGCCGATTACTTTCTGGAAAGCGATATGGTGACAGATATATCGGTGGACGGAGGCAACCGCAAGTGGGTGGCCACGGCTTCGTCGGGGCTTTATCTGCTCTCGGCCGACGGCTCGGAAACTGTGGAACTGCTGACGGCCGACCGTTGCCGTATGCTTGAGGATAACGAGGTGAAGGCTGTGTATGCCTCGACGACAGACAACACCGTGCTGATAGGCACCCGTCGCGGACTGCTCGAATATGGCGGCACGGCTTCGGCTCCGGCCGACAGCTATTCGGCCGTGAAGGTTTATCCTAATCCGGTAACTCCCGAAACAGGCGGCGATGTGACGGTGTCGGGGCTGACCGAAGGCTCGCTGGTGAAGATAGCCGACGTGTCGGGTCGTGTGGTGTGGCAGGGTCGCGCCGAGGGCGGAATGCTCCGGTGGCCGGTGGAGAACTCTGCCGGACGTCGCGTGGCCTCGGGTGTGTATTACGTGCTGGCCTCAAGCGGGCGTGACGCTACGCCTGCCCGCGGAGCCGTGGCGCGGATACTGGTGGTGAACTAAGAGCCGCCCGGCGCGGTTAGAAACAGTAGGCGGCGGAGCGGTTGACGCGAGGCCGCAAGATATGACAATGATATTCCGGCAGGTCACGAGTGGCCAGCCAAACGATATAAAACCATAAACCGAAGAGATATGGAAAAACTGGGTTATACCAACGAGGACGACAAATGCTACGGCGCCACCGGCATGGCCATAGGCATAGTGGTGTTTGACGGCGAGGACAAGCTTGCCGGTGTGGGGCTTGATTCTGCTCCGGGCGAGATAATGGAGATGCACAGCAGTTTTTATTTTTCCGGAAATCCGGGACTCTCGGCCAAGTCGGCCTGGGCGGAAATGCGCGAGAATTTCAGTCTGTCGGTGGCGATGCTGATAAGCAACGTCATGTGCCGGCGCATGGTTCTCGACCGCACACTTGTGGCTCCGGAGGTGCGTCAGGGACTTCAGGACACGGTGGTGGAAGAGGGGCGCGACGCCTGCTCTCTCGACGAGGATGAGGTGAAGCGGATATTCGACAAGGAGTATACGTATCTCTTCAGGGTGTTCAATCATCAGGGCGTTCACCGTGTGGCTCACGAATTTGCCGATGCTCTGAAACGCCGGCGCCATCTCTCGCGCCTTGAGGTGCTTGAGGAGCTGAGAGCTCTTTCATCTCTGTGATAAAGGCAGATCATTTAACAATTATTTATCAGACAATGGCTGCGGAGGGCCGGGATCAGTATGAGCGACAGACTTAAGATATACTGTGTGAACATAAAGGAGTATGTGGATATCGAGGGTGGCGACACGCTGCTCGATGTGTATGGACGCATCGGTGAGCGGATTGGTTTCACTCCGATATGCGCGCGGGTCAATCATAAGACCGAGGATCTGAGCTTCCCGGTGTATGCTCCCAAGATGGTGGAGTATCTGCCGGTGGAGAGCGATTCGGGCCACCGCACATATATCAGGTCGCTCTGCATGATGCTCTACAAGGCAGTCAACGACTGTCTGCCCGGAGCCAGGCTGCAGATAGTCCACTCGCTTGCGCGGGGCTACAACTGCCGCGTGACCGGCGGGGGAGTGAAGATAGACGAGGCTACGGTGGCTCGCCTGAAGGCTTATATGGCCGATCTGGTGGCGCGCGACATAAAGTTTGAGCGCAAGGAGCGTCTGACTTCGGATGTGGCCGGGATATTCCGCCGTCAGGGCATGGACGACAAGGTGCGTCTGTTGCAGACGCTGCATGACCTGTATACGGTGTATTATCGTCTGGACGGTCTGTGTGATTCCTATTACGGGCAGCTCGCGCCGTCGACAGGTATGCTGCGGGTGTTCGATCTGCAGCTGTATAAGGACGGCATGTTGCTTTTAGGGCCGGATCCGGCCAATCCGTCGGAGCCGCGGCAGCCGGTCAGTCAGGAGAAGATGTACAAGGCTTTCACCGACTATCTCCGCTTCAATTCCATAGTGGGTGTGAGCAACTGCGGCGAGCTGAACGAGGCTGTGGCGCACGACCAGACGGCGATGCTGATAAATGTCAGCGAGGCTCTCCACAACAACCGCATAGCCACGCTGGCCGACGAGATCTCGCGCCGTTTCAATGAGGGGGGCGCCAGAATAGTGCTGATCGCGGGTCCGTCGTCGAGCGGCAAGACTACGTTCACGAAGCGTCTGGCCATACAGCTGATGACCTGTCTGCTGCAGCCTCAGATGATATCGCTCGAAGATTATTTCGTGGATCGAGAGCATAAGCCCCGCGA
>JAIDKJ010000360.1 GCA_029051835.1 Paramuribaculum sp.
CTAAGGATAGTCAGGTAATTTCCTATCGGCGGCTCTATGCGGCCACCAATTGGCCGATCTGAAAGCCGGAAACCAGCCCCATTATTATATGACGGGGATGCTGAATCTTTTGGTGCTTACTCAAAAAAACACTAAGGACGAGGTGCTGAAACGGTTGTGGGATATCGCTGTGGGGTGTCTGCGGCGTCGCAGGATCACACGGATCCGCATCAACTGGGCCGATATCCGCAATCTCGACGTGAGCCATCTGCCGACATTTATCATACGTCTTGCCAACGGCACGGAATTCGCGCCTGACGACGACCGGCAGACACTTTTCTATGAAAACAACGGCACGCTTGCCGTAGGTCATGACGACGTGAGCGTGGCGGCCTGCAATCTCGACGCTTTCGAGAAGATGAGCCGTTCGCCCTTTGCCGGTCTTGACGGATTGCTGACGATCGTGGCTGACCGTGCCGACGTGAAGGCCGAGCCTTCATTCGACGAGTTTCAGAAGCGTTCCAACGTGATGCTGCAGGGGCTGAAAAACTTCAAGCCATCGAGCCGCAGGCAGTTGAAGGAATACACCGACGGCGAAGAGGTCTACGTGAAGGTGACAGCGATCGACGGCGACAGGATCAGAGTGGCCACCGCCGATCCGGCTTACGAACAGATCCATGGCGAGCTGTTCCGCTACTTCTCGCAGCCGGCCGACATAATGACTCTGCCGGGATATGGCGCTTTAGTCAATCTCACGCAGCCCTGCGGCCCCGACGATGAAGTGGGGCTTGCGGTGGGTGATGTGATGAGAGTCATGTATAAGAAGAACGTGTCTAACAAGTTTGATGTGCGTCCGGCTCTTGAGAATTTCTATAGGGAACTTGCCCGGAGAAGCTGTGCGCAGGCGTTTGACGGTATATATTGCGGTACGTTCGGGTCGGATGCGGGCACGTTGTGGCGTCTGGCCAACGGATTGACTGTAGCAGTGCACCGAAGCAAATACGATGAGGTGCCGGCTGAATACATAGAGAGCGTGAGGCAGGCGGCTGATGAAGGCACGAGCATAAGCCTGCAGACCTACAAGGAGGTCAGCGATCAGCAGCCGATGCGTATCTATGCGCAGTTCGACACGTTTTATCCGTATCGTTTCGGCGAGAACAATTTCAAACCTGAGGATGCCGACCGCAATTTCCTGTATGAGTTTCTCAACGACTGTAATGCCAACTGCCCGTTCGACGACGAGCCGCTCCCTTCGAGAGAGATGATCGGGGATCCGCGCGGCGTGAGGCTTCTGTCCAACTTTATATGTCATATACTCCACAACGGCGACTTCGGATCGGTAGAGCGGCTCGAATACATCACGGCGGCCCATATACTGTCGCTGATGTCGGACCGCCCCGACGATGTCACCTATATGGAGCTGCAGCGGCAATATCTTGTCAGGCTCGTGGCCTTCAGCCGCAACCGTGAGGTGACGCCTCTGGCTGTGGCCGGCGATGATATGCTGGCCTCTAACCCCGACGTGGTGATGTGGCAGCGTATAATCGGCGAGCTTAACCGCTACAGGCATCCCGAGAGCCTGACTCTGACCACCGAAGTGCGCGACAAGCAGGACGCAAGCATCAACAAACTTATCGATGCCTCAAATTCGCTGATTGGCATCATCAACGAAACCGAGCTCAACAATATCAAGAAGTCGATAGCGCAGAAACTCGGAGTCGACGACGAATTTGTGGCAATCAATGCCGACCGCACTTTCTACGGCGAGGAGTCATCAACGCTCGAACTGAAGAAATCAATAGTGTTTCCGCCGGTCAACCGCCGGCGCTTCAAGGAGGTAGAGGCCGAGCCCGACGTGCAGAAGTGGGCCATACTCAAGACAGTGTGCGGATTTCTCAATTCAGAGCTCGGCGGCGATCTGCTGTTGGGAGTGAGCGACAACGGTTATGCCGAAGGCATTGAAGCCGACATACGCGAGCTTTTGCGGGAGGGTCGTATAAAAGTGGCCAGCAACGATGCCTACAGCCGCTATGTGCAGTCGGTTGTGGAGGATGCTTTTGTCGATGCCGACAACTCCTGTTCGATCGGTGACGTTCTCGGTTCGGACATCACGTATGCCATAGAGATGAGCAAGGAGGGCAAATACGTGTTGAGAATGCGTGTCAAGCCCTATACTTTCGGTCTGGTGAAGTTCAAGGAGGGTCCGCGGCCCGACGGGCTGCATTATGCCTATGTGCGTCAGAGCGGGAAGACGGTGCCTATGACTTCAAACCTCGCATCGCGTCTGACGGCGCAACGCACCGCCCGCGATACCTCCGATATGGCTCTGCTCCGCAAGGCTGCCGCCGAAAAACGTGTGGCCGTACTCAAGGGATACGCCTCGGCATCGGGCCGCAGCGACCGGCAGATCGAAGTGTATAAGATATGGGAGCAGCGACGCACGATATGCGGATACGATATACTCAACAAAAAGACACGCCTGTTCAAGGTGACACGTTGTGAAGGCGTGGAGCTTACCTCGCAGGTGTGGAGCCGTGCCCACGGCACGACAAATCTCGACATCGACCCGTTCGGCATGAGTTATGATCCGTACAAGGCCGAAGATATAACTGTAAGGCTGTCGGCCTACGGCTACCGTTTGCTGGCGGAGGAGTTCCCGATAGCCGGCAAGCAGGTGCAGCCGCTTGCCGCCTCCGATGCTGCCGGAGCGGCATTCGAGCTTCGCTGCCCGGTGAGCAGCCCCGAGGGGCTGGGACGCTTTGTGATGGGTGTGCCGGGGCACGCCTGGATAGTGCAGGGCGACATTCTTAAGGAATATATAGAAGAAAAAATAAAAATGCTTTCGCAATGTATCGGTTGAACCAAATTATAGCAGCCGCGGCCGCGATGTCGGTCGGCTTAATCAGTGTGTGCTGCGTCGGTCACAGTAGTGCTGACAGCAGGTCGGAAAGTTTGATACTCCTGTCGGGAAGCTATTCGCCGTCAGACAGTATGGGCGTGAAAGTGTGGCGTTTCGATACGTCTACGGGTCAGCTCACGCGGGCCGGCGGAGTGTCGGGCATCAGCAATCCGTCGTTTGTACATGTGGCCGACGATGGCCGGCGTGTCTATTCTGTCGGCGAGGATGCGTCGGTGCAGTCTTCGGTCAATATGATCGCTTTCGATGCCGACAGCATGCGGATGACTCTGGAGTCGTCCGACACTACCGTAGGCGGGGCGCCCTGTTATGTCAATCTGTCGCCCGATGGCCGCTATGTGCTTACGGCCAACTATCATGGAGGAAACGTCACGGTATATGCGCTCGATCAGGCCGGAAAGCCTGTCGGCGATCCGCAGATACTGAGATTCGAGCATGGCGATCCGTCGACCCAGAGCAAAGGGGCACCACGCCTTCACAGTGTCACGTTCACGCCCGATTCGGCGCTCCTTGTATGCGCCGATCTCGGCACTGACCGTCTGCACGTGTTTCCGCTCAACGGCGCCGGCTCGAAGACTCTGGTTGATGCCGACAGGATGGTCGACGTGGAGCTGAAGCCTAATTCCGGACCGCGCCACATAGTCTATTCGAAGCGTGGCACAGGCTATCTTATCAATGAGATCTCAGGCGAGGTGGCTGTGCTCGAACGCCGTGGCGACAGTTTTGAGCCGGTGCAGTATATTGCGTCCGACACAGCTGGCGGTCATGGCAGCGGAGATATACATCTGTCGCCCGACGAAAGATTTCTATACACTTCCAACCGTCTGAAGGCCGATGGTATTGCGGTGTTTGCCGTCGACTCGGTTTCAGGCCGCCTCACCCGCACCGGATATATGCCGACAGGCCCGCATCCGCGCAATTTCGCTCTGTCGCCCGACGGTCGCTGGGTGCTTGTGGCCTGCCGCGACAATGATCGCATAGAGGTCTATTCCCGCGACAGCCTGACCGGTCAGCTTACGCCGTCCGAACACTATGCCGCCACATCCAATCCGGTGTGTCTGAAGTTTGCAGGTGTTGCCGATGACTGATGCCGGTGCGATGCGTCGCAGCTGCTGAAAAATGGTGTTGCACGGTTCGGCGTTTTTATGTAAATTCGCACCGTAGGACCATAGACAGCCGGGTGTCATTGCGCGCCCTGTATGCTGATCCGCCCGACAACGAAAAATACCTTAAAAAACGAATATATATGCCTGAAAACAAAAAAACGTGTCTGCATTCGCGCCATGTGGCGCAGGGAGCGCAGATGAGTCCGTTCGGCGGATTTGATATGCCCATACAGTATGAGGGTATCACCGAGGAACACGAAGCGGTAAGAAACCGTTGCGGTGTGTTCGATGTGTCGCACATGGGCGAGGTGTCTGTGACCGGTCCTGATGCCGAGAGATATATAAGCTGGTTGTTTACCAACGACGTCACAGGTGCGGCTCCGGGTAAGATCTTTTACGGGATGATGCTCCGTGAGGATGGCGGCACGGTCGACGATCTGCTCGTCTACAAGCGTGGCGACAACGACTTCTTCCCTGTGATCAATGCGGCCAATATCGACAAGGATCTCGAATGGATGCGTTCGCAGGCCGCCGGATTTGACGTGAAGATCGTGGATCTGAGCGATTCTATGGGCGAACTTGCCGTGCAGGGCCCGGAAGCGGAGAGAGTGATGGAGGAGGTGCTCGGTTTGCCGTGCAGCGATCTCGCTTTCTACACATTCAAGGAACTTGACAAGGATGGCAGCCATCTGATAGTGAGCCGTACAGGTTATACCGGCGAGGATGGCTTCGAGATCTATGCCGACCATGAAACTATATGCCGTGCATGGGACGCTCTGATGGAGTCGGGGCGCTGTGCGCCGTGCGGCCTTGGCTGTCGCGACACTCTGCGTTTCGAGGTAGGTCTTCCGCTTTATGGCGACGAACTGACCGACGAGATCACTCCGCTTGAGGCCGGACTCGGCATATTCGTGAAGCTCGACAAGCCGGGAGGTTTTATAGGGTGCGAGGCTTTGAAACGTCAAAAGGCCGAAGGATTGACCCGCAAGCTTGTGGGGCTGGAGATACATGACCGCGCCATAGCCCGCCATGGCTGCGAGGTGGTGGATCCGGCCGACGGCCGCGTGATAGGCCATGTCACCACCGGCTACAGAGGCATATCGGTCGACAAGAGCGTGGCTATGGCCATGATAGAGGCTCCATACGCCGAAAAGGGATGTGAAGTGGCCGTAAAGGTGCGCAAGAAGACGTTCCCCGCCACGGTGACCGCAAAGAAATTCTATAAGAAAAGCTATAAAAAATAACGATAATACCATAAGTAAACATTTAATTTCAAAGAATATGAGCAAGACATACTACAGCCGTACACACGAATATGTAACCGTCGACGGCAATATCGGCTATGTAGGTATCTCCGAGTTCGCACAGAAGGCTCTGGGCAACGTGGTTTACGTCGATATGCCCGAGGAGGGCGACGATGTGACCGCCGGTGAGGAATTCGGCGCCGTGGAGAGCGTCAAGGCTGCCAGCGATCTGATCGCTCCCGTGAGCGGCGCGGTGGTGGAGAGCAACGAGCATCTGATCGACAATCCGCGTCTGATCAACCAGGATGCCATGGCCAACTGGATCATAAAGGTGGAGCTTTCCGATCCGGAAGAACTCTCCGCTCTGATGGATGAGGAGGCTTACAACGCTTTCTGTGCCGAAGAGGGTGCCCATTGATCCGACACCCCCTCTCCCCACTCACACCATACATACACATTCTGAAGTATGACCCATCATTATTTTCCACATACGGCCGATGACATCCGGGAGATGCTCGGCCGTTGCGGCATGAGTGAGCTCGGCGAGCTGTATGCCGATGTTCCGGCCGATGTGCGCCTGAAGGGCGACTACAATCTTCCGAAAGGCCGGAGCGAGAAAGAGATCCGCGACTTTTTCAACGGGCTCGGACGTCGCAACCGCAGTCTGACCTGTTTTGCCGGCGCGGGATTCTATCACCACTATACCCCGTCGGTGATCCCCTATATTCTGAGCCGTTCGGAGTTTCTGACGGCCTATACTCCCTATCAGCCTGAGATATCGCAGGGCACGCTGCAATATATCTTCGAATATCAGTCGATGATGAGCCGTCTGACCGGCATGGAGGTGTCCAACGCGTCGATGTATGACGGCGCCACGGCCACCGCCGAGGCGATGATGATGGCTGTCAGCGCCTCGCGCAAGCGCGACAGAGTGCTGATTTCGGCCACGGTCAGTCAGGCCGTGCGCCGTGTAGTGGCCACCTATGTCCGCTACCACGGCATAAAGCTCGACGAGATAGCCGAAGCCGACGGTGTGAGCCTGCGCGAAGATATGGAGGCTAAGCTCGCCGATGGCGATGTGGCGGCTGTGATCGTGGCCACCCCCAATTTCTACGGTATTGCCGAGGATTACTCCGGATGGGCCGATGTGTGCCACAAGGCCAAGGCTCTGCTGATAATGAACTGTGTGCCGGCCGATCTCGCTCTGCTTAAGAGTCCGGGCGAGTGGGGTGCCGACATAGCCTGCGGCGATGCTCAGTCGCTCGGTATGCCTCTGCGCTACGGTGGTCCGTATCTTGGTTTTCTCTGCGCCTCGAAGGCGTTGATACGCAAGATGCCCGGTCGTATAGTCGGAGCTACTACCGATGCCGACGGACGCCGGACTTTCGTGCTGACACTGCAGGCCCGCGAGCAGCATATACGCCGCGACAAGGCCACCAGCAATATCTGTTCCAACCAGGGGCTGATGGCTCTCCACACGGTGGTGTATCTGAGTCTGCTCGGCGACGACGGACTGCGCGAAGTGGCCATGCAGGGACTCAACGGAGCGCATTATCTCGCGTCGCAGCTTGAGGCTACCGGCCGGATGAGGCTGTCGTTCCCCGGACAGCCGTTTGTCAACGAGTTTGCCATGGATACCGACTTTGAAGTGGCCGACCTTGAGGCGTTGTGTCTGGAGCGGGATATATTGTGCGGAGTCAGGATAGCTCCCCGGAGAATACTGATCGCGGTCACCGAAATGCAGACACGCGAGGATATGGACCGGCTGGTAGAAACCGTCAAAAAGATGAAATCATGAACAAGGAATATTACGGCAAGCTGATATACGAACTGTCGCGTGAGGGCCGGCGCGGAGCCTCGTTGCCCGACAATGCCACTCCCGATGCTCTGGCATCGGTTCCGTCCGCGCTGCTCCGCAAGGATGCTCCCGGACTGCCCGAAGTCGATGAGCCTGCGGTAGTGCGTCATTATACCAATATGAGCGCCAATAATTTCGGTGTTGACACCGGATTTTATCCGCTGGGATCGTGCACTATGAAGTATAATCCGAAGATCAACGAAGAGATAGCCGCTCATCCGGCTTTTGCCGATCTGCATCCGCTGCAGCCCGTGTCGACGGTTCAGGGCGCTCTTGAAGCCTACTGGACGCTCCAGAAGGCTCTGTCGGAGATAGGCGGCATGAGCGAGTTTACGCTCAATCCGTTTGCTGGCGCCCACGGCGAGCTGACCGGGCTGATGGTCATTCGTGCCTATCACGCTTCGCGCGGCGACAGCAAGCGAGTGAAAGTGATAGTGCCCGATTCAGCCCACGGCACCAACCCTGCATCGGCGGCAGTGGCCGGTCTGAAAGTGGTGGAGGTGAAGAGTCTGCCCGACGGCACGGTGGATATTGAGGCTTTGCGCCCGCTGCTTGATGATACGGTGGCGGCCATGATGATGACCAATCCCAATACGGCCGGTATTTTCGAGCATGGTGTGAAGGAGATAGCCGAAATGGTGCATGAGGCGGGAGCGCTGATGTATTACGACGGTGCGAATCTCAACCCGATGCTCGGCGTAGCTCGTCCGGGCGATATGGGCTTCGACGTGATGCATATCAATCTTCACAAGACGTTTTCCACTCCACATGGCGGCGGCGGACCGGGCAGCGGTCCGGTGGGCGTGCGCAAGGGACTGGAGCAGTTCCTGCCTGAGCCTCGTGTATGCCGTCAGGCCGACGGCACCTTCGTCCTGACAGGCGACAGCGATGAGTCGCTCGGATGCATATCGGCTACGCTCGGCAACTTCGGAGTGCAGCTTCGCGCGCTGGCATATATCATGTCGCTTGGCGCCGACGGCATGAAGATGGCCGGACCGCTGGCCACGCTGAATGCCAACTATGTGAAGGAGTCGCTGCGCGATCTCTATCTGTTGCCGCTCGACAAGGTTTGCAAGCATGAGTTTGTGTTCGACGGTCTGCGCGACAAATCGACGGGTGTCACCACTCTCGACGTGGCCAAGCGTCTTCTGGACTTCGGGTTTCATGCGCCGACCATATATTTCCCGCTGCTCTTCCATGAGTCGCTTATGATCGAGCCTACCGAAACGGAGAGCCGTGAAACTCTCGATGCGTTTATCAATGTGATGCGTGATATCGCCAAGGAGGCGGCAGAGAATCCCGAAGTGGTGAAGAGCGCTCCGCATACCACCCCTGTAGGCCGTCCTGACGATACGGCAGCGGCACTTAATCCGGTGGTGACATACGATGATCTTAAGGCTGCGGAGTCATGACCACCAATTGCGATATAATAGTGATCGGCGCCGGTCCGGGCGGTTATGAAACGGCCGCCCGGGCTGCCGCCTGCGGGCTTGACACCGTCATCGTGGAGCGTGATCTGCCGGGCGGAACATGCCTCAACCGCGGATGTATCCCCACGAAAGCTCTGTGCCGGTCGGCCGAGGTGGCCATGACGGTAAAGGATGCTTTTGACTACGGTGTTTCCACGGGCGGATTCACTCTCGACTATGCGGCGGCATGTGCAAGACGCGATGCTGTGGTCGGCGAACTGCGTCAGGGTGTGGTGACACTCCTTGAGGGGGTGCGAACTGTCAGAGGCGAGGCCCGTTTCATCGGTGAGCGCACTGTGGCTGTGGGCGACGAGGTTTTTACGGCTCCCAAAGTGATTATCGCTACCGGCTCGTGTCCGGCGCCCTTGCGTGCCGAAGGCTCCGGGCTGGCGGTCGACAGCGACCGTCTGCTGGCGATGGATCGCCTTCCCGCGGAGATTACCGTCGTGGGCGGGGGAGTGATAGGAATGGAGTTCGCTTCGATATTTGCAGCTTTCGGATGCAATGTCAGCGTACTCGAATATTGCCAGGAGATACTTCCGCCGTTCGACAGAGAGATAGCCAAGCGTCTGCGTATGGCCATGAAGCGTCGCGGGGTCGATGTGACCGTGCAGGCTTCGGTGAGCCGCATATCCGTGACCGACGAAGGTCGCCGGGTCGTGGAGTATACATGCAAGGGCAAGGATAAGACTATTGTGACCGATATGGTGGTTGCGGCCGTGGGACGAAGGCCTGTGTTGCCGCAAGGGCTTGAACTGGCCGGTGTGGAGCTGACCGAAAAGGGTTTCATAAAGGTCGACGGATCGATGATCACATCGGCTCCGGGCGTATATGCCATAGGCGATGTCAACGGCCTGTGTATGCTTGCCCACGCGGCTTCGGCCCAGGGCAGGGTGGCGCTCGGTGAGCGGGTGAACCTTGACATCATACCTTCGGCTGTGTTCACTGTGCCGGAATGTGCCATGGTGGGCATGACCGAGCAGCAGTGTGCCGAGGCCGGAACTGATTATGTCGCCGCAACGGCTACCTTCCGCTCCAATGGCAAGGCTATGGCCACGGGCGATGCGGAGGGACTCGTAATGGTGATTCTGAACCGGGCCGACCGTCGGATTATCGGATGCCATATATGCGGTCAGCACGCGTCGGATCTGATTCAGGAAGTGGCTGTGGCTATGGCCGCAGGCATGGATTCGTCGCGGTTTGCCGAGGTGGTGCATGGTCATCCGACTCTTTCGGAGTGTGTGGCCTCGGCGATGGAGAAGGCCGACGAGGCAGCGCGTAAATCATGACGGAGATGCAGCGTCCGAAAGTCAGCGTGCTGATGATAGCCTACAATCAGGAGGCGTATATAGGCGAGGCGATCAGGGGAGTTGTGAACCAGAAAGCCCCGTTCGCGTTCGAGCTGATCGTGGCCGACGATGCGTCGACCGATGCGACTGCCGAAGTGGCGGAGCGTTGGGCGGCGCGCTACCCTGATGTCATACGGATTCTGCGCCGGGAAAAGAATCTCGGACTGCAGGCCAATTACCTTGACGCTTACTCAAAGGCGCGCGGAGAATACATAGCTATCTGCGAGGCCGACGACTGGTGGTGTTCGAGGCACAAACTTGCCCGTCAGGCCCGGATGCTTGACGAGAATCCCGGTTATGGATTGTGTTTCCACCGGGTGGTCAACTATTATCAGTCGGACGGTTCGATGTCGCTGAGCAATCCCGGCCAGCAGCGCCGGATAGGGCTGGAGGATCTGGCACGGGCCAACGTGATAACCAATCTGAGCGTGATGTACCGGGCTATACCCTACGATCGTCTGCCGGAGTGGGTGTCGTCGGTGAGGCTGTTTGACTATGCGATGCATTCGCTTCATGCAGAGCGCGGCGATATCGGGTATCTGTCGCGGCCTATGGCTGTATACCGCCGTCATGACAAGGGAATATGGAGCGGCGATCAGCTGGGCGGGTGGCGTATGGCGATGGATGTGCGCGAGCGTCTGATAGGTCATTTCCGCGCGTCGCGTCGTGAAGTAGCCGACTGTTTCGCCGATTCGTATATGGAGATCGCCGCCGCTATGACAGCCGCAGGCGACGAGGAGGCGCGTGAGCGTGCCATGACGTTTATCAAGGCGATGGACATGGATTTCGATGCGGCGGCTTTTGATGCCCGTGTGGCACGGCGTAGCAGTGGGCAGGCGCAGACTCCGGGCATTCTGTCGCGGATCAGACGGCAGGTGAGCCGTATGCTTCCGTTGCCACGCATAAGGAGCTGACGGTGGCAGGCTGTGCGAAAAGCTACCGGGCGCCGAGTCGACTGTGATGCGACTCGGCGCCCGGCTTTCATACTAAAAAATTGTGTCGGCATGGCCTGATAGGCCGCCTGCCTTCATTAAAATCCGGTTTTTATTCTACCGGTATTTTGGCGATACGGCGGTCATGGCGACCACCTTCGTAGGGTTCGGCTATGAATGAGTCAAGCATCTCCAGCGCAAGCGACTGGTCGATGAAACGCGCCGGAAGCACGAGCACGTTGGCGTTGTTGTGGGCGCGTGCCAGACGTGCCAGTTCGGGAGTCCAGCATATAGCCGCGCGTATGTTCTGATGCTTGTTGAGAGTCATCGCTATGCCGTTGCCTGAACCGCACATGGCCACTCCGAACGAGGCTTCGCCCGATTCAATGGCTTTGGCGCAGGGATGTGCGTAGTCGGGATAGTCGCACGAGGCTTCGGAGTCGGTGCCGAAATCCTTCACTTCGTATCCGAGATTTGACAGGCGCCGGATGATGGTCTGCTTCAACTGGTAGCCGGCGTGGTCGGAGCAAACGGCCACTACGGCGGGAGGGGTGGGGAGCTGTGTCATTTTTTGGTCAGTTGTTGTTTGTTCTGCAAAATTACGTTTTTTGCGGATAAGGAAAGCAAACCACGGTCAAAAACATTTATGGGTTGATGCGCAAAAGTCAAAAAAATCGAGTCGGATTTCTATGTATAGAG
>JAIDKJ010000036.1 GCA_029051835.1 Paramuribaculum sp.
ATATACGATAAAATGCTTGCCTGGAAACGTTCCTCACAAGGCGATTCGGCATTACTTATCGAAGGTGCTCGACGAATCGGCAAATCAACTATCGCAGAGGAATTCGCCAGGAATGAATATGATGACTATGTAATCATCGACTTCGCCACAGCCGACCAGTCGATCATCGACATTTTCAATCACATTTCGGACATCGACCGATTCTTTCTTGAATTGCAGACATTAACATTGAAAAGACTGCCACACCGAAAATCTGTCATAATTTTCGATGAGGTACAATTCTGTCCGAAAGCTCGTCAGGCAATTAAATATCTTGTCAAAGACGGCAGATACGATTATATCGAAACCGGCTCACTCATCTCTATCAAGAAAAACGTAAGAGACATTCTGATCCCCAGCGAAGAACGACGCATCAACATGTTTCCTATGGATTTCGAAGAATTTCTATGGGCCATAGGTAGAGCGCCGGTATTCGACCTTATCAGACACAGCTTTGATAACCTGAAGCCGATAGGCGAGTCTGTCAACCGCAATATATTGCGCGATTTCAGACTCTATATGCTCGTGGGCGGAATGCCACAGGCTGTCAACACCTATCTGTCGACAAACGATCTCGCGGCCGTCGATGAAAAAAAACGCGACATCCTTGCTCTCTATGATGCCGACTTCAGAAAAATAGACCCGTCTGGAAGGGCTTCGACCATATTCAACCACATCCCGGCCGAACTGGCAAGAAATACATCCAGATATAAAATCGGAAGCGTTATTGAAGGCGCCAGACCCACACGTATGGGCGAATTGTTTGCTGACATTGCCGATTCACGCACGGTCAACTTCGCATTCCACGCTAATGATCCCGGAGTAGGCTTTGCTTTTCATGCCAACTTCGACTATTTCAAAATGTTCCTTGCGGATACCGGACTTTTTGTGACTCTTGTATTTCGCGATCGTGACTTTACCGACAATGACCTATATCGCAAACTGTTGTCCGACAAACTATCGGCCGATCTCGGCTATTTATATGAAAACGTTGTAGCGCAACTGCTTGCAAGTGCCGGGCACTCCTTGTATTATTACACTTTTAAGGAACGTACGTCGGATGAGTCCGAACCCCGGTCGTATGAAATCGATTTTCTAATAAGCCGTAAGGATAAAATCTGTCCTATCGAGGTCAAATCATCGGGCTATAAGACACATAAATCTCTGGACGAATTCCAACGGAAATTCTCATCGCGAATTCGGCAGAGATACCTGCTGTACACAAAAGACCTTCGCAAGGAGCACGACGTCATCTGCTTGCCCGTATATATGACCGGCCTGCTGTAACTCCGAAGTCCGACATTGCGACATTGCGGGAATATTTCACATATTTTTTTCTATGGCATAAAAGCGGCGGTGAAAGAGGAGGATTTTGTAATTTTGCGGCCGGAAAAATCTGACCGATATCATCATTAGGTAATTCCACTTAAAATTACACATAGGTCGTAGAAATTACACATAATTTCGGATGAATCACCGCAAAGGACTCCTGGCGATGGCGCTGGGAACATTCGCTCTCGGAGTGGCCGAATTCGGCATGATGGGCATACTGGGCGACGTAGCCCGTGGAGTCGACGTGTCGATAGTCAAGGCCGGACACCTCATATCGTTCTACTCTGCCGGAGTGGCATGCGGGTCGCCGGCGCTCGTGCTGCTCCACCGCATGCCGCTGCGGAGGCTTATGGTGCTTCTCGCTGTCCTGATACTTCTGGGCAACCTCATGGCAGCATTGTCGGCAGGCTTCGGGATGCTGCTCTGCGCGCGATTTCTGTCGGGACTGCCCCACGGAGCCTATTTCGGAGCCGGAGCCATTGTCTGCTCGCGCCTCGCCTCGAAAGGCCACGGAGCACAAGCCGTGGCGGTGATGGTCGGAGGAATGACCGTCGCCAATCTGGCGGGAGTGCCGCTGGCCACGCTTGTGGCCAACCTCGCCGGATGGCGCTTTGCGTTCGCCATCGTGGCCTTCATGGCGCTTCTGGCCGTGGTGACACTCCGTTTGTGGCTTCCGGCGCTCGATCCGGTGCCCGACACCGGCATAAAAGGCCAGTTCCGGTTTCTGCGCTCGCCGGCTCCGTGGCTTATCTACGGCGGCGTATTTTTCGGTCAGGCGAGCGTCTACTGCTGGCTCAGCTATATCGAGCCGATCATGACGCGCGTGACAGGCTTCTCGGGCGCGGCCATGACTTACGTGATGGTCATCGTCGGACTTGGAATGGTGGTCGGCAATGCCTGCTCTGGCAAACTCGCCGACCGCTACAGCGTGTCGGTGGTGTGCGGATCGCTTGCGGCGGCAATGGCTGTTGTGATGCCCGCCATATATCTGCTCGACGCGTTCAAGGTGCCGTCGCTGCTGCTTGCCTTCATTGCATCGTTCGGACTGTTCGGCATCGGAGGGCCGCTGCAATATCTGATCGTGAAGTTTTCCAAGGGTGGCGAGATGCTCGGAGGAGCCGGCATACAGATAGCCTTCAATGTGTCCAACGCCGTGTCGGCATGGATCGGAGGAGCCGCCATCGGAGCCGGATGGGGATTAAGCTCTCCGGCACTGCTCGGAGTGCCATTAGCTCTGGCAGGAGCCACATTCCTGTGGATGCTCCACCGCCGCTACGGCAGCGAGGGGGCCTGAACCGATCAGTTGTTGATCTTCAGCGACATGCCGTTAAGACGGCGATAAAGATCGAGTGCATACACGTCGGTCATGCCCGACACATGGTCGACCACCGCCTGCACCTTGCCGTAGAGTGTCGGAGCGTCGACCTCATATTGCTGAGGCACCTTCGACAGCAGCAGACGCGAATAGTTGAGCGTAGGATTGAGCACCGCATGGATCAGCTTCTCCATCAGGAAGGTGATGATCGACGTGCCCGCCAGTTCCAGATCCACCACATCGGGAGTCTGATAGATCTTATTCCACGACAGTGCGTTGCATGCGCGATAGCCGTCGCGCTCGCGCTCAGCGATATGATCCACCAGGCACCCCTCAAATTCGCCGGCAAGTATCGCCTCCTCATTGTCGGTGAAGGTGCGCGCGCAAGCCGCCACAAGCACCCCGATCACGCTCGACCGCAGATAGCCTATCTTCTCGTTGGGGTCATCCACCCGCTCCATGTTGCTGACGATGCGGCTACGGCGCTCCGGCTCGAAAAACGACAGCAGCAGCTCTATCACCTCGCCGGTGGCGAGCAGTCCGAGCTTGTGTGCGTCCTCTATATCCATCACCTCATAGCAGATATCGTCGGCAGCCTCCACAAGATACACCAGCGGATGTCGCGCATAGCGCAGAGTGCCTTCGTCCGACTGACGCCGGAGCATTCCCAGCTCGTCGGCCACGCGGCTGAAGTCGGCCTTTTCCGAAGTAAAGAACCCGAATTTGTTCTTCTCTCCGGCAAGCATCGATTCGTAGGGATATTTCACTATCGACGCCAGGGTGGAATATGTCATGGCAAACCCTCCGGGACGCCGCCCCTTGAAGCGGTGGGTGAGCAGACGGAATGCATTGGCGTTGCCCTCGAAATGGGTCAGGTCGGCCCACTGTCCGGGAGTCAGCTCAGCCTGTAGGCCGCGGCCCGCACCCTCGCTGAAAAATGTAGATATGGCCTTTTCGCCCGAATGTCCGAAAGGCGGATTGCCGAGATCATGAGCCAGACACCCCGCCGCCACGATCTCTCCGATGGCATCGATCTTTCCCACCCAGGGCATGGAACCGTGCCGCTCACGGAGCACTATCGCCGCCTCCGTGGCGAGCGAACGCCCCACGCAGGCCACTTCGATGGAATGCGTCAGACGGTTGTGGACAAAGATGCTTCCCGGCAGCGGGAACACCTGCGTCTTGTTCTGCAGCCGGCGGAAAGGTGACGAGAACACCAGCCGGTCATAGTCGCGCTGGAAGTCGCTGCGCACGCCGCGGCGCGGGTCGTGATAGTCTTCAAGCCCGAAGCGCTTGTCGCATATCAGGCGGTTCCAGTCCATTTTCATAGCAGTCAGGTGTTTTTCAGCGCAGGCTGGGGTGGAATATACGGTTGATCGAATAGCGCGCCTCGCGTATCATCGAGACGATGGGAGTGATTATCGGACGGAATGGTCTTTCGTCGGGATTGGTATAGAGCCACAGCTGTCCGGGATGACAGCATATCTCAAGCGTTTCGCCGAGCGTCACCGGCTCGCCGTCGATATGCGCCGGCCCGGCATGTTTGCGCTCTATCGTGGCCGAAGCCACGCGTATCGTGTCGACCAGCGCATTGCGGTAGGTGTAGCCGGTCAGCGTATCCACGCCCACGAGCATCGTCGACAGCGGATTGCCGGCATGTATTATCGTGATGTCGAGCAGACCGTCGGTCATCGTGGCGCGCGGGGCTATGTAGACGTTGTTGCCATATTGCGAGGCATTGCACACAGCCACAAGGAAAGCCTGTTCGGTGATGATCTGTCCGTTGGCGCGGATGGTATATTCGTCGGCATTGTAGTTGACAAACTGCCGTATCGCATTGTTGACATAGCTCACGAGGCCGCGGTGCTTCCCACGCGCGAAAGCGTCACTGACAGCCGCGTCGAATCCCACTCCGAACGTACAGAAAAACGGCTGTCCGTTGACCGAGCCGTAATCGCACGCCATCGGGCAGTCGCGGGCTATGATCTCGAGCGAGGCGCGTATATCCACCGGTATATCGAGATGCCTGGCCAGACCGTTGCCTGAGCCGCACGGGATTATGCCGAGCTTCACCCGCGAGCCGCACAGCGCCGAAGCGGCCTCGTTGACAGTGCCGTCGCCGCCTGCGGCTATGACGGAGTCAAACCCTTCGTCGGCGGCCTGCCGCGCCAGTCGCGTGGCATCGCCGTGAGCCGTGGTCCATGCCGTTTCCACCGTCAGACCGTTGTCGGCCAGACGCGAGGCCACCAGACCGTCCAGACCGCGCTTATTGCCCGTACCGGAGATCGGATTGATTATGAGCAGACATTTTTTCTTGTTCATACGGTGTGCAAAGTTAGGCATTTGTCGCCAAATATCATTAAATTTGCCGCATGATTAAGTCACTCACGCTATATATGCGCCGCCATCCGGCGCTCCTTGTCGCCCTGCTGGCCTCACTGATGTTTCTGCCATGGCTCGGACTGCCGCTGTTCAATACCAAAGGGGAGCCGCGCGAGGCCATTGTGGCCGTATCGATGCTCCAGAGCGGCGACTGGGTGCTGCCGGTATCGTTCGGAGGCGACATCCCCTACAAACCGCCGTTTCTGGCCTGGTGCATAGCCCTGCTGTCGTGGATAGCGGGAGGAGTGAGCGAATACACCTCCCGGCTGCCGTCGGCTCTGGCCGCGATAGCCCTTGCGGTGGCCACGCAGCGGTGGGTGCGCCGGGGAGGCGAATCGGCTGCGGCATCGGTAGTCACCGCTATGCTCACTGTCACATGCTTCGAAGTGTGGCGCGCCGCATCGGCCTGCCGTGTCGACATGGTGCTCACCTTCTTCATGGCCTCGGCCACGATGGAACTCAGCCGCTACGTGGCCGGACCGATGCGCCGGCTTCCGTGGGGCGCCGCGGCGCTGATGACCTGCGCCGTGCTCACCAAAGGACCGGTAGGCATGCTGCTGCCGTGCCTTGTGGCGGGAGTGGCCGGCCTTGTATCCGGGCGTTCTTTCTGGCCGCTGTTCAGAGGTCTGGCGCTGACCGGACTGCTCTCGCTCGTTGTTCCGGCTCTATGGTATGTGGCGGCATGGCGATCAGGCGGCGACGAATTTGTGCGCCTGGCCATGGAGGAGAATTTCGGCCGCATGACAGGCACCATGTCCTACGGCAGCCATGAGCAGCCGTTCTGGTATCCGCTGCTGACCATCCTTTGGGGCTGGGTGCCCTATACGCTGCTCGCACTGATGGCTCTCACTGCCGTCAGCCGATGCCGACGCCCCGCTCCGGGCGCGTTTAAGCCTGCCGCGCTGCTGGCCCGGCTGCGCGCACTCCCTCCGCTGACGCTCTACAGCGCCGTGGCGGCGGCAGTGATAGTGGTGTTTTTCTGCATTCCTAAAAGCAAGCGCAGTGTCTACCTGCTTCCGGCCTATCCGTTCCTGGGCTACCTGATGATGCTGCTCGTAGAGCGGCTGCGCGGAGCGGCTCCGATGCGCTGGTTTGTCGCTACGATGTCATCTCTGGCCATGCTTGTACCTGTAGCCGTATGGGTTGCCGCCGCGCTCCCCGCAAGCGTCGCGGCGTCGATGTCGCCCTCCACGGCCACCCAGTTTTCGGCCATAGCCTCGGCCGCCCTGAGCCTCAACGGCGTGTGGGCGCTCCCGCTATGCTTCGTCACCGGATTGTGGGGCTGGAGCGAGATCAGGCGTCGTGGCCGACGGCTCACGGAGGCCATGCTCGCCACTGTGACGGCCATCCTCCTGGCGCTATCGTCGGCCATACTGCCGCCGGTGCTTTCGTCCAAGAGCGACCTGCCGCTGGCCATAGCCGTCAGCGAGGCCGCACCCACCGGACCGGTCTACGAATTCCACACCGACCGGCTGATACGATATTATACCGTCAATTTCTATATCGGCGACCGTATGCGTCTTTTCGCCCGCGAGATGCCCACCAACGGATGGATCATCATCGACGAGCCCGACATCGAGGCATGGCGCGAAGCCTACGGCACGGCCTACACTCTCACCGAAGTCACCCCCTGGCACCGACGCAGCTGCGACACACGCCGCCAGCCCCACCTGATGCGGTTTGCCCGGCGCGCCGACGCGCCCTCACTCTGATGCCGGCGCCGACGTCGACGTCCCGGCAGGTGCTCCCCCGGCAGGTGCCGCAGCCGCATCGAAGCGCTCGTAAGCCTCCACTATGCGCTGCACCAGCGCATGGCGCACGATATCTTTCTTGCTGAATTCCACACGGCCTATCCCCTCCACTCCGCGGAGTATCTTCAGAGCCTGCACGAGGCCCGACTGCGTCGAACGCGGAAGGTCGATCTGCGTGGCGTCGCCGGTCACGATCATCTTGGCATTCATGCCCAGACGGGTCAGAATCATCTTTATCTGATGCGTCGTGGTGTTCTGAGCCTCGTCGAGCACTATTATCGCATCGTTGAGCGTGCGGCCGCGCATGAATGCCAGAGGCGCTATCTGTATCACCCCCGTTTCCATATACTCCTTGAGCTTCACGGCAGGTATCATATCCTCCAGCGCATCGTAGAGCGGCTGCAGATACGGATCGATCTTATCCTTCATGTCGCCGGGCAGGAAACCGAGCTTCTCACCGGCCTCCACCGCCGGACGCGACAGTATGATACGCCGGGCCTCCTTGTTTTTGAGCGCCTTGACCGCAAGCGCTATGGCTATATAGGTCTTGCCGGTGCCGGCAGGACCCATGGCGAATGTCAGATCGTTGCTCCTGAACGCATCGACCAGACGCTGCTGGTTGGGCGTGCGCGCCGAGATAGGCTTGCCGTTGACGCCGAATATGATCACTCCGTCCGACTTCACGTCGCGGGGTTTCTCACCGCGCACTATATCGATGATCACATCCTCGGTCAGCTTGTTGTATTTCAGGCAATAATCCTCCAGTTCGTGGATTTTGCGCTCAAACTCAGCTGTTTCCTCGTCATCGCCTATCACCTTTATGACAGTGCCGCGCGCAGCCATCCGCAACTTCGGGAACAGATTGCGCACCAACTGCATGTTGCAGTTGTTCACACCATAAAAGCTCACCGGATCCACCCGGTCTATAATGACTATTCGCTCTATCATTTATGCAGTTTTTCTCTATCTATTAAATGCCACAAAGTTAACATTTGTTTTCAACACCGTCAAAGATCGCCGCAATTATCCGTTTTTATCCGTTTTCGTCAAGGCGCCGCGTTTTGTTTTTTTGTGAAAATTTCATTAATTTTGTGCCGCCGTTGCCCGACGGCAAACCACTGTGATAAATCCGGATATGATTCATTCTAAACTTATACCTTTAGCTATATCGTTGATTATCAGCGGGGGAGGGCATTTACACGCCTCTGAAACAGACTCACTGACAGGAGTAGGGATCGACAAGACTCTCGACTACCGGCTCAAAGAGCAGCCCCGACAGATCGACAACTATCTCTATTCCATCTTCGCCGCGGCCGACGCCAACGTCTACAATCTGCGCGGATTCCCCATCGGCAAGATCAAAAAAACTCCCCTGTCGCTAAAAGTCAACCCCGCAGGCCATTCCTACGCGCTGCTGACCGGCGACGACAGAAACACACAGCTCGAAATCTCACCGATAGGCACGAGCAAGGTGCCTCGGCGCAAGATCCCGGCCACACATCCTACAGCCATAGCCTATACGGCCGACAGCCGTCTGCTCGTGGTGGCCGACGGACACTCGCTGCTGCTTTTCGACTCACGCACCGCCGAGCCGCGCGGACAGATCGCGCTATCGATCGCCGACACCCCCACGGCAGTTGCAGTCAGCCCCGACGGACGCTTCTGGGCCATAGCCGGAGGTGAAAACATCGAGATCATCAATGCTGAGGATATGAAACCGCTGACGGTCGTCAAGGCCGGATCGGCGGTGACGCATCTGGTATTCGATTCGGCCTCGTCGACTCTCGGAGCCACGGTGGCCGAGCCGATGCTGCTCACATGGACCACCGCCGGATTCGAGCAGACAGGACGGTTCAGCCTCCCTGCGCCCGCATCGACGGTCGATTTCCATCCGCAAGGCAAATACGCCGCCCTCGCCATGCAGGGCGACAAGGTCTACATACTCAATCTGATCGAGCCTAAGGAGAACTACACCATTGCCGATCCGTCGGGCGGACTCGACCGTGCGCGCTTCATCACCGACGGCAAAGGCACACTGTTTCTGGCCCACACCACGCCCTCGTCGGTACGCTACAAGCGCATAACCGGATTCACGCCCCACTTCACGAGAATGCTTGAGGACGAGCTCAACAGGCGCATGCTCGAATGGACGCGCATGAGGCCGATGGAAACCGACGAGCAGTATGCCGAGCGCGTCAACCCGGAGTCGACCGCACGGCAGAGAAAGCTCTTCGCCAACGAGATCGCCACATCGCTCGCGGGCGACCTCGTCAGCCACTCCGACGTCACCCTCGGAGGCTACAATCCCTCCACCGGAATGCTCGCCGTAGGCATGGGCAATCTCCCGTCGGTATACCTCACCGTGCCCGAAGAGGATGTGGAGGCATTCGGCAGCGGATCCGACATCGAATTCCGCAATCCGGTCTACGGACTGGCCGCCGACGACACCTTCGTGCTCATCTACGCCGAGGTCTACAACCGCAACAACGGCAAGACCTACGTGTTCGACAATCTCGACAACCAGAATCTCGACTATCTGGCCACCGACGACTCATTCATGTCGCTTGAGCTTGTCAGACAGTCGCAGCGCGAGGACGCGCGCCTCCAGGCCATGCGCGACGAGGTAGTCAAGGCCGCCATGAGCGACAGCGTCATTTCAGAACACACCACCATCGACGTCAACGCCGGCATTGTGCCGTCGACCGGAGCCGACGGACGCCGCACCAACGACTACCGCATCGACTTCACCTACACGGTCGATCCCGACTTTTCGGCCAAAGAGGATTTCGCCCCGGGCAAATATCTTGTGGAGGAGTCGCCGGCAGCCACAGCCATGCTATCCATAGTCAGAAAAGCATTCGAGGGTGAGTTCGCGCGCTATGTGGCGCCGGGCAAACGCGTGAAAATACTGCTCACCGGCACCGCCGACGCGCTCCCCATCACACGTCCGCTACGCTACGACGGATCTATGGGCGAATGGGCCGACGAACCATGCCGGATCGACGGCGACCTGTCGGCCATAAGCGTCGACAAGGCCGGAGGCATTGCCACCAACGAGCAGCTCGCATTCATGCGCGCGCAGGCCGTCAAGGCGCAGCTTCAGAAGAGCATCGCCCCGCTTGCGGAGATGCAGACCGTCTACGACTTCTCCATACGTCTGAGCAAGGAGAAAGGTGGGGCACACCGGCGCATCAATATCTCGTTCGTGTTCCCCGATGCGCTCTGACCCTAAATCACCACAATTCACCCGCTGACACACTATCATGACCTACCGACATATCCTCACTCTCATAGCCGTGGCCCTGTGCGCCACACTCAATCTCGGCGCGCAGACCGACGTCGAGAAAGCCGATCGCGACTTCGCCGAGTTCCGGCGCATACAGTCGGCCGGCAATGCCGACGGAGCCGCCTACGGCCGTCTGCGCGACGCCTACGCGGCCTACCGTCAGGCCATCGCCGACACCCGGCCCGACACCCCGGAGCGGCAGCATCTGCGCGCGGCTCTGCGCGACGTGTTCCCCTACCTGCGGCAGGCAGCCTACTACTACGCGGCCGCCAACGATCAGGCGATGGTGCTACGCTTCGCGGCCGACTATATCGACCTGTCGCTGCTGCCGGCTATGGGCGAAGACCGGCTCAACGAGTCGCCGGGCTACCCCGTGCTTGCCAATCTCGCCGCCACCAACATCTACAACCGGGGCGACTATCAGAACGCCATACTCTACTTTCAGGCCTACCTCTCGAGCGGCGACACCGCCAACCGCGAACTCGCCTTCGAGGGACTCGCACGCAGCTACTACGAGCTGCGCAACTACGACAACGCCGTATATATAGCCGCACAGGGCGCCGCCACATATCCGCGCAACTGGAATATGCTCATCGTAGGCATAGAGTCGGCCGGACGCAACGGCAACGACACCCACATGGAGCAGTTTCTCGAAAAGGCGCTCGCCATCAGGCCGGGGCACAACGGGCTGCTCGAATACAAAGGCAAAATGCTTGAACGCATGAAGCGTTACGACGAGGCGGCGGCTACGTTCCGCACTCTCGCCGCAGCCAATCCGTCGAGCCTCGACTACGCCTGCCATCTGGCCTTCGACCTCTACAACAGCGGGGTCAAGGCCATGCCCTCCGACTCGGCACGCATGCGCTTTCAGGAGGCCATACCGCTGCTTGACGACATCCTGGCCAACTCCCCCTACGCCGTCAACGTGGCCCACGCCCTGGCCGTGTGCTACAACATGACCGGACAGACCGATAAGCTTCGCCAGGCCAACGCCACGCTCACCGCACTGCGGGCGCCCGAAGTGGCGCAGGAGTCCGTTCCGGCCGAGGAGAGCGCCTACATGCCGCAGGTCAACTACACTCCCGCCGTCAGCCAGCCGGTGGCGGCAGCCGACCAGCCGGCCGACGTCGACATCAACATACCGATCGCCAAGGCTGAGCGAGCCGACACCTACGTGATGATCATCGGCAACGAAAACTACAAATATTTCTCCGACGTGGCCTACGCCCACCGCGACGGCAAGACATTCGCCGAATATTGCCGCAAGGCGCTCGGAGTGCCCGCCGACAATATCCGCGAACGCTACGACGCCACACTGTCGGAGATCCGCGAGCCGCTGCGCTATCTCGAAGAGAAGTGCCGCATGAATCCCGACCGTCTCAACATCATCGTCTACTACGCCGGCCACGGAGTGCCCGACGTGGCCCGGGGCACAGCCCATCTGCTCCCCACCGACGCATCGGGCACCGACTTCGAGTCGTGTCTGGAGCTCGACCGCCTCTACTCGATGCTCGACGAGATGCCGGCGCGAAGCGTGACAGTGTTTCTCGACGCCTGCTTCAGCGGAGCCACACGAGGCAACGAGATGCTCTTCGCAGAGCGTTTCGTCGAATACGAGGTGGAGGACGCCGTAGCCAAAGGAAAGACAGTGGTGTTCAGCGCCACCACCGGCAAGCAGACAGCCATGGCCTACGACGACAAGCGCCACGGATTCTTCACCTACTATCTCCTCAAAAGCCTGCAGGAAAGCGGAGGCGAAATCACCCTCGGCGAACTCGCCGAGAGGCTGACAAGGGAGGTCGACAACAAGGCTTTTGACAAGAAAAACAAGCATCAGACACCCACCGTCAACGCATCGGCCGCCCTCGGCGACGAATGGAAGTCGCGGCGCCTCTCCGACTGAACCGCCCCGACTCCGACCGGATTATTCACAAAAAACCAATCCATA
Source organism: Paramuribaculum sp. (assembly GCA_029051835.1). GTDB lineage: Bacteria > Bacteroidota > Bacteroidia > Bacteroidales > Muribaculaceae > Paramuribaculum. The sequence continues at coordinate 12,054 of JAIDKJ010000036.1, forward strand.
TTTCAACCACTATCCTTATGAAGACAAGACTTTTTCTTGCTGCCGCAGTCATGATGCTCATGGCGGCCGCATCGCCCGCCGTCGCGCAGCAGACCGGCGACGGCAAGCAGGCCGTCACCCGCGTGGTCAAAGGAGCCGTCATCGACAAGAACGGCAACCCCATACCCGGAGCCACAGTCCGCGCCACCGGCGGAGCCGAAGTGACCGTAACCGACGCCGACGGCACCTACTCGATCGAAGTGCCCGTATGGCTCAAGAGCCTCACCGCATCCTACACCGGCATGATGGACAAGAAGATCAAGCTCACCCCCGCCGGCACCACCATATTCACCCTCAAGCCCGAACGCGGACAAACTTACGGCTTCATCAACCTTGTCGGCACACAGGTCTGGCAGGTCAAATCCAGCATAAAAGGCGTACCCGCACAGACGCAGCTCGGCATCATGGGCGGCGCCTACCGCAACTGGGGCGGCTAC
>JAIDKJ010000361.1 GCA_029051835.1 Paramuribaculum sp.
CGGCACCGTTGCCACAGGTCGTATCGAAACCGGTATCGTGAAGGTAGGTGACGAAGTTCAGATCATGGGTCTGGGCGCTGACATGAAGTCGGTAGTCACCGGTGTGGAGATGTTCCGCAAGCTTCTCGATCAGGGCGAGGCCGGCGACAACGTAGGTCTGCTTCTCCGCGGTATCGACAAGAAGGACATCAAGCGCGGTATGGTAATCTGCCACCCGGGTGTCGTTAAGCCCCACAGCAAGTTCAAAGCTTCTGTATATATCCTGAAGAAGGAAGAGGGCGGCCGTCACACTCCGTTCCACAACCACTATCGTCCGCAGTTCTACATCCGTACTCTCGACGTTACCGGTGAGATCACTCTTCCGGAGGGCGTAGAGATGGTGATGCCCGGCGACCACGTTGAGATCATCGTTGAGCTCATCAACCCGGTTGCCTGCGATCAGGGCCTGCGTTTCGCCATCCGTGAGGGCGGCCGCACTGTAGGTTCGGGTCAGATCACCGAGATCCTCGACTAATATCGGGATAACATCCAGATAAGATAAAACCATAAAAGCGGCAGGCCAAGCAGCGGCCTCCGTCGAAGCAGAAAGCCTGCCGCTTTTACAAATACAGGACTAGCTCAGTCGGTAGAGCACCGGTCTCCAAAACCGGGTGTCGGGAGTTCGAGCCTCTCGTCCTGTGCAAAAAGAAAAGTAATGAAAAAACTGAAACTACTTACGGATATCGAGGAGTCGTATACCGAGTTGCGGTATAAGACTTCTTGGCCGACCAAAGGTCAGCTGATCAAAAGCGCGATTATAGTAATGATTGCTTCCGTCATAATCGCTTTTATAATCTGGTGCATGGATCAGGTGGTCGATAATCTGATGCATCTCATCTACAGTCTGGGTAAGTAACAAAAATATCTAAGCAAGGAGTCAATGGCTGAATCGAAGTCAAAGTCCGACGTAGCGAAGCGTCCTGTGCGAGCATGGTACGTGCTTCGCGCCATATCGGGCAAAGAAGCGAAAGTCAAGGAGGTGCTTGACGCTGCAATACGCAACACCGATCTTGGCAAATACGTGTTTCAGGTGCTGATTCCCACGGAGAAGGTTCTTACCGTGCGTAACGGCAAAAAGGTGATCAAAGAGAAAAACCTTTATGCCGGCTATGTGTTTGTGGAGGCGATACTCGTGGGTGAAGTGATCCATGAGCTTCGCAACACAACCAACGTGATCGACTTCCTGAGCGTGAAGGATCGCGGGACGAACGTTCCGGAGCCGTTGCGTCAGAGCGAGGTGACACGTATGCTTGGCACGCTCGACCAGATGGTCGACGAGACATCCGACGGCGCTAACGATTATATCGTGGGCGAGTCGGTCAAGGTCAACTTCGGACCGTTCACCGGTTTTACCGGAGAGATCGAAGAGGTGGATCGCGAGAGAAAGAAGCTGAAGGTTATGGTCAAAATTTTTGGCCGCAAGACGCCTTTGGAACTGGAGAATTCGCAAGTAGAACGCGTTTAATCACACTACCGGGCCGGAAGATGCAGTTACGGGCATGTATTCCGGCTTGTCGGTGCTGACCGGACGCAAACCAAAAATCACCAATATCTAAAATTTCAGAATCAAAATGGCTAAAGAAATTGCTGGACAGATCAAATTGCAGATAAAGGGTGGAGCAGCCAATCCTTCACCCCCCGTCGGTCCCGCTCTGGGTTCGAAGGGCATCAACATCATGGAGTTTTGCAAGCAATTCAATGCCCGCACCCAGGACAAGGCCGGCAAGGTTCTGCCAGTAGTAATCACTTATTACTCTGACAAGAGCTTTGACTTCATTGTCAAGACGCCTCCTGTAGCTATCCAGCTGCTGGAAGCCACCAAACTCAAGAGCGGCTCGGCTCAGCCCAACCGCAACAAGGTGGCAGAGGTGACCTGGGATCAGGTGAAGGCTATCGCAGAAGACAAGATGCCTGATTTGAACTGTTTCACCATCGAATCGGCAATGAAGATGGTTGCCGGCACTGCCAGAAGTATGGGTATCACCGTAAAAGGTGAGAAGCCCTGGAATAACTGATAAAAACTTCAATTGAACAATGAGTAAACTTACAAAAAACCAAAAGTTGGCTTTAGAGAAGATTGAAGCTGGAAAGTCTTATTCGCTGGCTGAAGCAGCCGAGAAGGTCAAGGAGGTGAACTACGCCAAGTTTGACGCTTCTCTGGACATCGACGTTCGTCTGGGTGTTGACCCCCGCAAGGCCAACCAGATGGTTCGCGGCGTTGTTACGCTTCCTCACGGAACAGGCAAGCAGGTGCGCGTACTGGTGCTCTGCTCTGCTGACGCCGAGGCCGGTGCCAAGGCAGCCGGAGCCGACTATGTGGGTCTTGACGAGTATATCGAGAAGATCAAGGGTGGCTGGACTGACATTGATGTGATCATCACTCAGCCTGCCATCATGGGTAAGATCGGTGCTCTGGGCCGCATACTGGGTCCGCGTGGCCTGATGCCCAACCCCAAGAGCGGCACTGTGACCATGGATGTGGCCAAGGCTGTCGAAGAGGTGAAGAAGGGCAAGATCGACTTCAAGGTAGACAAGAACGGTATCGTTCATTCCTCTATAGGCAAGATGAGCTTCACTGCTGAGCAGATGAAAGACAACGCCAAGGAGTTTATCAACACTCTGATCAAGCTGAAGCCCGCTGCTGCCAAAGGCACCTATATCAAGAGCATTTATCTTTCGAGCACGATGAGCCCGGGCATCAAAGTTGATACCAAGGGTCTCGACGACTAACCTCACAAAACAGGAAAGAAAATGAAAAAGGAAGATAAAATCAAGATCATAGAGCAGATAGAGGAGACGATCAAGGCTTATCCGAGCTTCTATCTGGTAGAGACAGCAGGCCTCAACGCCGAGCGCACAAGCGAGCTTCGCCGCGCATGCTTCAAGGCGGGTGTTAAACTCATGGTGGTGAAGAACAAGCTTCTTCACAAGGCTCTCGAAAACCTCGAGGGTGACTATTCGGAGCTTTATCCCGCGCTGAAGGAGTCGACCTCGCTGATGTTCACCGAGGTGGCCAACGCTCCCGCCAAGCTGCTGAAAGACTTCGTCAAGAAGGACGATGTTCTTCCCAAGCTCAAGGGTGCATATGTCGAGGAGACTGTCTACATGGGCGCCGATCAGCTCGACGCACTGGCTACCATCAAGAGCAAGAACGAGCTCATCGCCGACGTTGTGGCTCTGCTGCAGTCGCCTGCGAAGAACGTCATCTCGGCCCTCACATCGGGTGGCTCGAAGCTCCATGGCATCCTCGAAACTCTCTCTCACAAAGAAGACTAAACACAACCAACCAATCCAGTAAAAACAAACAATTAAATCATAAACAAAATGGCAGATTTAAAAGCTTTTGCAGAACAACTTGTTAACCTCTCGGTAAAGGAAGTAAACGAACTTGCTCAGATCCTGAAGGAAGAGTACGGTATCGAACCCGCCGCTGCAGCTGTTGCCGTAGCCGCAGGTCCCGCCGCAGCCGGCCCCGCTGCTGAAGAGAAGACTTCGTTCGACGTAGTGCTGAAAAACGCCGGAGCCAACAAGCTCAACGTCGTGAAGGTAGTGAAAGGTGAGACCGGTCTTGGCCTGAAGGAGGCAAAAGAACTCGTAGACGGCGCTCCCAGCACTGTCAAGGAAGGTCTGGCCAAGGCTGAAGCCGAGGCTCTGAAGAAGGCTCTCGAAGAGGCCGGCGCCGAAGTGGAACTTAAATAAAATTGCCTGTCAATCAGGTACTCAGGTTAAGTATCGCCCTGTCGGGCGGATACTTAACCTTTTTGTGTTAATATTTCAGCAGGTGTGGGTCGTGCACGGCCCGAATGGAAGATTCAACACATTGATCGACAGCAGGGTAGCTGTCGGATAAAGTAGCCGGCCATAGCCGGCCATAAAAATATATCCTGCCTTATTTGAGTTACGTTAACGTATTTTATTAGATGTCAGTAACAACAGAAAAACCTCGCGTAAACTTCGCTTCGGTGAAGAACCCGTTGCCTTATCCTGACTTTCTGGAGGTGCAGCTGAAGTCGTTCCAGGACTTCCTGCAGCTTGACACTCCTCCCGAGAAGCGCAACAATGAGGGCCTTTACAAGGTCTTCGCGGAAAACTTCCCGATCGCGGACACCCGCAACAACTTCGTGCTCGAATTTCTCGACTACTATATAGATCCTCCGCGTTATACGATCGAGGAGTGTCTGGAGCGTGGTCTGACTTACAGTGTGCCTCTGAAGGCCAAGCTGAAGCTTTATTGTACGGACCCCGACCACGAGGATTTCGATACGGTGATCCAGGATGTATATCTGGGTCCGATCCCGTATATGACGGAAAAGGGCACTTTTGTGATCAACGGTGCCGAGCGCGTGGTGGTGTCGCAGCTCCATCGTTCGCCGGGCGTATTCTTCGGCCAGAGCACTCATGCCAACGGCACGAAGCTCTACAGTGGCCGTATCATCCCGTTCCGCGGTTCGTGGATCGAGTTTGCGACTGACATCAACAACGTGATGTATGCCTATATCGACCGTAAGAAGAAATTGCCTGTGACGACGCTTCTGCGCGCCATCGGTCTGGAGAGCGATAAGGACATCATCGACATATTCGGTCTGGCCGAGGAGGTGAAGGTGACCAAGAGCGCCCTGGAGGCTGCGAAGGGACGCCGCCTGGCGGCTCGTGTGCTCCGTTCGTGGGTGGAGGATTTCTCCGATCCCGACACCGGCGAGGTGATGACGATGGAGCGCAACGAGGTGGTTGTAGACCGTGAGGAGGTGCTCTCTGACGAGAACATAGAGCATATCCTCGAATCGGGCATCAAGAGCATTCTGCTCCATCGCGAGGATGCCAACACCAACGAGTATTCGATCATACTCAATACCCTGCAGAAGGACCCCACCAACTCCGAGCGCGAGGCCATTCAGTATATCTACCGGCAGCTGCGCAGCGCCGAGGCTCCCGACGACGCCAGCGCGCGCGAGGTGATCACCAACCTCTTCTTCTCGGAGAAGCGCTATGATCTGGGCGAGGTGGGCCGCTACCGCATAAATAAGAAATTAGGGCTGACTACTCCTATGGACGTGAAAGTGCTCACGAAGGAGGACATCATAGCCATCATAAAATATCTCATAGAGCTGATCAACTCGAAGGCCGACGTGGACGATATCGACCACCTGTCGAACCGCCGCGTGCGTACTGTCGGCGAGCAGCTCTACAATCAGTTCGGTGTGGGTCTGGCCCGTATGGCCCGCACGATCCGCGAGCGCATGAACGTGCGCGACAACGAGGTGTTCACGCCTATCGATCTGATCAACGCCAAGACTATCTCGTCGGTGATCAACACGTTCTTCGGCACTAACGCTCTGTCGCAGTTCATGGACCAGACCAATCCTCTGGCCGAGATGACCCATAAGCGCCGTATGTCGGCTCTGGGTCCCGGCGGTCTGTCGCGTGAGCGCGCCGGCTTCGAGGTGCGCGACGTGCACTATACCCACTATGGCCGTCTCTGCCCGATCGAGACGCCTGAAGGCCCGAACATCGGTCTGATCTCCTCGCTCTGCATCTATGCCAAGATCAATGATCTGGGCTTTATCGAAACTCCCTACCGCAAGGTGGAGAACTCGAAGGTGGAGCTTAACAACGACGAGATCGTCTATCTGACGGCCGAAGTGGAGGAGGGCAAGGTGATAGCCCAGGGCAATGCGCCGCTCAACGACGACGGCACTTTTGTGCGCGATCGTGTGAAGGCCCGTCTTGACGCCGACTTCCCCATCGTGCCTCCGACCGAGGTGGAACTGATGGACGTGTCGCCGACACAGATAGCTTCGATCGCCGCCGCTCTGATCCCGTTCCTCGAGCATGACGACGCCAACCGTGCGCTGATGGGATCGAACATGATGCGCCAGGCTGTGCCGCTGCTGCGCAGCGAGAGCCCGATCGTGGGCACCGGCCTGGAGGGTCAGCTGATCCGCGACTCGCGCACTCAGATCATGGCCGAGGGCGAGGGCGTCATAGAGTTTGTGGACGCCACCGTGATCCGTATCCGCTACGACCGCACCGAGGAGGAGGAGTTCGTGGCATTCGAGAGCGCTGTCAAGGAATATCACATACCGAAGTTCCGCAAGACCAACCAGAACACCACCATCGACCTTCGTCCGATCTGCGAGAAGGGTCAGCGTGTGAGCAAGGGCATGATCCTGACCGAGGGTTATTCGACCGAAAACGGCGAGCTGGCTCTCGGACGCAACCTCAAGGTGGCATTCATGCCCTGGAAGGGTTACAACTATGAGGATGCCATCGTGCTCAACGAGCGTGTGGTGAAGGAGGATATACTCACTTCGGTGCACGTCGACGAGTTCTCGCTCGAAGTGCGCGAAACCAAGCGCGGCGTTGAGGAACTGACTTCGGACATACCCAACGTCAGCGAGGACGCTACGAAGGATCTCGACGAGCGCGGCATAATCCGCGTGGGCGCCCATGTAGGTCCGGGCGACATCATGATAGGCAAGATCACTCCCAAGGGTGAGAGCGATCCCACTCCGGAGGAGAAGCTGCTGCGCGCCATCTTCGGCGAGAAGGCCGGCGACGTGAAGGATGCCTCGCTGAAGGCCACTCCGTCGCTCAAGGGCGTGGTGATCGGCACCAACCTCTTCAGCCGTGCTGCCAAGCAGCGCCGCACCAAGAGCGCCAATGCGCAGCTGCCGAAACTCGACGAGGAGTATGAGAGCAAGCAGACCGCGCTGAAGGATCTTCTGGTCAGCAAGCTCATGAAGCTTACCGAGGGCAAGACCTCGCAGGGCGTGAAGGATTTCCTCGGCTCCGAAATCATAGCCAAGGGCGACAAGTTCACTTCGGGACGTCTGCGCGACATCGACTACGATACGATCAACCTGAGCAAGTGGACAGCCGATGCCCACACCAACGACCTGCTGCGCTCGACTATCGTCAACTATCTGCGCAAGTCGAAGGAGATCGACGCCGAGCTGCGCCGCAAGAAATTCGATATCTCGATCGGCGACGAGCTGCCTTCGGGCATCATGCAGATGGCCAAGGTGTACGTGGCCAAGAAGCGCAAGATCAGCGTCGGCGACAAGATGGCCGGCCGTCACGGCAACAAGGGTATCGTCAGCCGCATCGTGCGTCAGGAGGATATGCCTTTCCTGGCCGACGGTACGCCGGTCGACATCGTGCTCAACCCGCTGGGTGTGCCTTCGCGAATGAACCTCGGACAGATTTTCGAGACTGTGCTCGGATGGGCCGGCCGCGAGCTGGGCGAGAAGTTTGCCACTCCGATCTTCGACGGCGCCGATCTCGACGATCTGAACGAATGGACCGACAAGGCCGGTGTGCCCCGCTACGGCAAGAGCTACCTCTACGACGGCGGCACGGGCGAACGCTTCGACCAGCCTGCCACCGTGGGCGTGATCTACATGCTTAAGCTCGGCCACATGGTCGAGGACAAGATGCATGCACGCAGCATCGGTCCGTACTCGCTGATCACCCAGCAGCCTCTGGGCGGTAAGGCCCAGTTCGGCGGCCAGCGTTTCGGAGAGATGGAGGTGTGGGCGCTGGAGGCTTTCGGCGCATCGCACATACTTCAGGAGATACTGACCATAAAGAGCGACGACGTCACAGGCCGTTCGAAGGCCTACGAGGCAATAGTCAAGGGCGATCCGATGCCGCCGGCCGGCATCCCCGAATCGCTCAACGTGCTGCTCCACGAGCTGCGCGGCCTCGGACTGAGCATCAATCTCGAGCAGTAAGCATTAATCCCAACGACTCTCATCCAAAATCAATATAATGGCTTTTAGAAAAGACAACAAGATAAAGACCGTTTTCTCGAAGATATCGATCGGACTCGCTTCGCCCGAGGAGATACTCGAGAAATCGAGCGGCGAGGTGCTGAAACCCGAGACCATCAACTACCGCACCTACAAGCCCGAACGCGACGGCCTCTTCTGCGAGCGCATTTTCGGTCCGGTGAAGGACTATGAGTGCCACTGCGGCAAGTACAAGCGTATCCGCTACAAGGGTATCGTGTGCGACCGCTGCGGCGTGGAAGTGACCGAGAAGAAAGTGCGCCGCGAGCGCATGGGCCACATCAAGCTGGTAGTGCCGGTGGCCCACATCTGGTATTTCCGCTCGCTGCCCAACAAGATAGGCTATCTGCTGGGTCTGCCCTCGAAGAAACTCGATTCGGTGATCTACTACGAGCGCTATGTGGTCATACAGCCCGGCGCCGCCGTCGACATCGAGAAGAGCGAGAGCGCCGAGAGCATCAAGAAGCCCGAGTCCCTCAAGCAGCTCGATCTGCTGAGCGAGGAGGAGTATTTCGACATCCTCGACAAGCTCCCGCGCGAGAACCAGATGCTCGACGACAGCGATCCCAACAAGTTCATCGCCAAGATGGGCGCCGAAGCGATCTATGACCTGCTGCAGCGCATAGACCTCGACGTGCTGGCCGACTCGCTCCGCGACCAGGCTCACCGCGAGGGTTCGCAGCAGCGCAAGACCGAGGCTCTGAAGCGCCTCCAGATCGTCGAGTCGTTCCGCGCCAGCCGCCACCGCAACAAGCCCGAGTGGATGATACTGCAGGCTGTGCCTGTGATTCCGCCCGAACTGCGTCCGCTGGTGCCCCTCGACGGCGGCCGTTTCGCCACGGCCGACCTCAACGACCTCTACCGTCGTGTGATCATCCGCAACAATCGTCTGAAACGCCTGATCGAGATCAAGGCGCCTGAAGTGATACTCCGCAACGAGAAGCGCATGCTTCAGGAGGCCGTCGACTCTCTGCTCGACAACAGCCGCAAGTCGTCGGCCGTCAAGACCGATGCCAACCGTCCGCTGAAGTCGCTCTCCGACAGCCTCAAGGGTAAGCAGGGCCGTTTCCGTCAGAACCTTCTCGGTAAGCGTGTCGACTACTCGGCCCGTTCGGTTATCGTCGTAGGCCCCGAGCTCAAGATGCACGAGTGCGGCATCCCCAAGAACATGGCCGCCGAGCTTTACACGCCCTTCGTGAT
>JAIDKJ010000362.1 GCA_029051835.1 Paramuribaculum sp.
ATTGTCGATGAAGATGTGTAGCGAGCGGATGTTTCCGAAGCTCCATTTCGACTCGGCGTTGCTGGTGCGGCACTGGCCCTGGGCATAGCGCGAGGGGATCGAGCGTGCCACCTGGTTGTCGGTGCCGTTGTCGTTGGCGAATGTACCCATGCCGTAGGCATTGTCAGAATGCGACGGGAACATTCCGTAGTAATTCATCACGTAAGCCGAGAGGTTGGTTCCGTTGATGAAGTAGTTCTCGGCTACGAGATTAGCCTCAGGCGCTCTGTCGAGATAGTCCTCACACGAGGTGAAGCCTACGACCATCGAAGTGCCGATAAGCAGAGATGCTATATACTTATTCATGATTTGACTTATAGAAAGATTAGAAGGTTACGTTAAGACCGCAGGAGAATACGCGCGACAGGGGGTAGATCTTGCCGAAGCCGGCGCCGTATTCGTTGTAGGCCTCGATCAGCTCGGGGTCGCCCATCTTCGAGAATTTGGTGATGTTGGCGAGGTTCTCACCCGAAACGTAGACGCGCAGACGCTCAACATAGAAGCGGCGTGTGAGGTTCTGGGGCAGAGTGTAGCCGAGAGTCACGTTCTTCAGGCGGCAGTAGGCTGCGTTCTGGAGATAGCGGTCGTTGCTGAATGTGTTGTTGGGACCACCCTGGTTGACGCGGGGATAGTAGGCGTTGACATTGGGTCCGAGAGGATCGGTGGTATCGGCTGCACGGAAGTAGTCGAGATGGGGCTCGAACACGAGAGCCTGCCAGAGGCCTACGCCGGATGCTCCGAAGAACATGGCGTTGCCGTTGCCTGCCCAGTAGTCGCGCTTGCCGATGCCCTGGAAGAAGATCTTCACGTCGAAGCCCTTCCACTGTGCGTCGAGATTCAGACCGAAGCAGTAGCGCGGGGTTGTGTTGCCGATCACGACATAGTCGCCCGAGTTGTCGGCGGTGAATTCGCCCTGAGTGATCTCACCGTCGCCGTCGATATCCTTGTACATCACGTCGCCTGCCTGCCAGCCGGTGCCGAGGATGTTCTGGGGATTGTTGTAGGTCGGAGCCTTGCCGTCGTGAGCGAGTTTGTAGGACTCTTCCATAGCGGCGAAGTGCTGCTGCATCTCCTCGTTGGTCTTGGCCAGACCCTCGGTGCGGAAGCCCCAGATCTCTCCAAGCTTCTTGCCGGACCAGTAAGGCTTGCTGAGCGACTTGGTTTCGTTGGGATACTCGTCGATCGTGGTGGTGTGGTCATAGAGGTTGGCTGTGATGCCGTAGTTGAAGTCGCCGATGCGGTCGCGCCAGCTGACAGTCAGCTCCCATCCTTTGGAGGTCATGGTGAGGTTGTTGATGTTGGGCACCGATGCGCCGAGCACTCCGGGGAGCGGATCGCCGGGGCCTACCATGTCGATAGTACGGCGGTTGTAGTAGTCGACGGTACCGGTGAGGCGGTTGTTGAGCAGACCCCAGTCAAGACCGATGTCCCATGTGAGGTTTTTCTCCCATGTGAGCGATGTTGAGATCAGGCCGGGCATAGTGT
>JAIDKJ010000363.1 GCA_029051835.1 Paramuribaculum sp.
GAGCAGTGCCACGTCGTGAAGCAGCGATGCGAGTACGATCAGGAATGCCTCGTCGCGTCGCTTCGGGTTGGCGGCGAGCATATTGAGTGCGTCGGCGGCGTTCTGCATAGCCTCGGCGTGACGGTTCTGCGACAGGTGGAGCGCGGTGAGCACCTGCTTTATGGCGGTGCGCTTGTCGGCTATGTCGGGGGTGTCGGCGTCGGGAGCTATGGCCATTACGGCGTCGATGGCAGTCAGAGCGTCGATGGCATGGTCGGCCCGGCCTGCGTCGATGGCATCGGAGGCATAGCGACGCATTTCGTCGTGGGCGGCGTCAAACCGGGCTGCGCGCAGATGAGCGGTGGCTTCCTCCACTGTGGCGGCTTCCACGATATGGCGGCCGGAGTGGGCTGAGTCGCCGGGCAGGAATGCGGGTGAGAGTGATGTGTTGTCGGTTTTCACTTGCGGGATGATATGAAGTCGGATGCATGCGATGCGAGCATACGCAGGAGTCCCGAAGGCAGCTTGTCGGCATTGTCGTGGGTTATGCCAAGCTCTATCATTGCGTCGGTCAGTGCGGCAAGCGCTATGGAGTTGGTCTGCAGCGGCTGTCGGTCGGATGTGAATGGGGTCGTGACGGTGTCGTTGCCGTGATAGATGCTAATGCTTCTGTCGTGGTCGTCGACGTTGGCCATCAGCCGTGTGTAGAAGCTGATATGGTCGCGGTAGCTTGATTCGGGTGTGGCGCTGGAGCCGAATATGTTGGCAAAATCGCCGCTGCGGGTCACCACCATGTCGGCAAACTGCAGGTTTTCGAGTATGAAGGGCATCACTTTGGTGATGCTCGGCTCAAGTCTGCTCAGGAAGCCGGGCAGATAGATGATCGTGGCCTTGCGTTCGGCGGCGTTGGCCAGGAAGTCGGTCAGATTGGGGCGTATGCGCTTGTCGAGAGCGAAGTATGATCCGAATATGACTATGTCGTCGGCGTCGACGCGCGGCCAGATGAAGTCAAAGCCTTCGGCGGCGTGGCTGCGCATGGCCACTGTGGCGTCGTCGCGGTCTTCGAAAAGGAAGTAGGCCGGTGTGACTCCTGCCGTATATCGGTCGATGGAGCGGGTCGACACGTTGTGGCGTGTCAGGAATCCGGTTATGATGTCGCCGGTCAGGTCGCGCGAGGCTTCTCCGGCGAATTCCACTGTGTGGCCGCAGTCGCCGAGTATGGCGGCGGCGTTGAGCATCCGTCCGCCCGGATGGGCCGTCAGACTGATGGTGTCGGAGGCGGTGTCGGCAGGAAACACGATGTCGAGCGAGCATTCGCCTGCCACTATGATCTTTCTCAAAGTAAAGCGTGGATTAGGAGGGTTGGATGAAGCGCCGGCCGGCGGGTGTTATTGACGGCTCTTGTGGCCGAGATAGCCCCCGTGGTGGCGTTTGGCGTATTCGGCTTTGGTGAATCCGGTGGGCTTCATGACATTGACCACCAGT
>JAIDKJ010000364.1 GCA_029051835.1 Paramuribaculum sp.
CGCCTCCTTGCCGTCGCTCGCGAAAGCCTGACGCGCCACCGATTCGGTGATAACCACCTTGCGGAGATCCGACATCATGTCGGCGCGGTCAAACGGCTTGCCGGCTATGAATTCCAGATCGATGATGCGGAAGAAACCGTCGTCCACGCGCTTGGCGTCGGCGGCGAAGGTGGGGTTACCCTCGGTGTTGGCCAGTACGCTCGTGACATACGGGCAGTAGATGCTCGTCGCCTCGGCCTCCTCCAGCGATTCGGTCAGTTCGGCGGCTATGGCTGTCGACAGATTGCTCTGTATGACATTCTTGTTTGATCCGAATCCTTCGAGGATTCCGCGACCCATGTAGAGAGTGCGGCTGCGCTTCGTTTCGGGAGCGATATCGATGACCGTCACCTGATGGAGCATCACCACCACCATGATGAGGAATATCGCCAGCGCCGTGCCTATGATGGTCACAGCCGAAATGACCGGCTGCGACCTCAGTTCATACCATATCTGTTTCATCTGTTGAGGATGTTTTGCGGGTGGATCAGATCTGGTGGCCGTCGAAGAAGCGCACTATGCGGTCGGTCTGGCGCGCCTGATCCTCGTTGTGGGTCACCATCACGATGGTGCGGCCATCCTCCTTGTTGAGGCGGTGGAGTATATCCATCACCTCGGCGCCCATCTTCGAGTCGAGGTTGCCGGTCGGTTCGTCGGCGAGGATTATCTCCGGATTGCCCACAATGGCACGGGCCACGGCCACACGCTGGCACTGTCCGCCCGAGAGCTGCGCGGGCATGTGGCGCAGGCGGTGGGAGAGGCCGACGCGGTCGAGCACTTCGCGCACCATCTGCTTGCGCTCCTTGTCGCTCACGTGGCTGCGGTAGATCAGCGGCAGCTCCACGTTGTCCATCACGTTGAGCGACGGTATCAGGTGGAAGCTCTGGAACACGAAGCCGAGGTTATGGTTGCGGAACGCGGCCAGTTCGCTGTCCTTCATCTTGCCTGTCGGTGTCTGGCATATCTCTACGCTGCCCGATGTGGGGCTGTCGAGCAGGCCTATGATGTTGAGCAGAGTCGATTTGCCGCATCCCGATGGACCCATGATGGAGATGAATTCGCCCTTTTCCACTTCGAGGTTCACGTTTTCGAGAGCCACGGTTTCTATTTCGTTGGTGCGATAGATCTTGTTGATTTTCTGGAGATTGATGATTGCCATAGTTGTATGTCGTTTTATTTGTATTCTTGTTGGTATTGTATCGTCAGTTGTCGATGGAGAGAGCTTCGGCCGGCTCAATGCGCATCGCGCGGCGCGCTGGGAACCATATTCCGGCAATGACCATCAGCGCCATCAGTACGAACGATGTGCCGGCGCAGACGGCTATGCGGAGAGCCGTGGAATGATGCGCCCCGTAGTATGCGCAGATGTCGTAGTGCATCAGCAGGCAGTCGGCGGCCACGGCCAGCGGGGTCACCAGAGCCAGCAGCAGCACTCCCTCGCCGATGAGCCGGCCGAATATGCCGCGGCGGGTGGCGCCGTTCACGCGGCGTATGGCTATCTCGTTGACGCGCTGCTGGGTGCGGAACCAGAAGGTGCCGAGCAGGCCCAGGAATATGTTGATCATCATGAATCCCATGCCTACGGAGTAGTTGCGTATCTGGGTGGTGGTGGAGCGCTGGAAGTTGCGGCGTATGTCGTCGAGCGAGGTGACGTTGGTCAGCAGATTGTTGCCCACATGGAGATAGTCGGGAGCGGCTGCCATCAGTTTCGCGGCAATGTCGTGGTCATGCTCCGGACGCACTCTGACGGTCAGCTCGTTGTGATACCACACCATCGCTTCACGGGGATGAATCCCGTCGCGGCACGGATCCATCATCATGAAGGAGCTCCAGGTGTTGAACTGGTCGTATCTCACCGGCACCATGGCCGATCCGACCGAAGCCTCGGGATGCTCGCCGTCAATGGTATATTCGGTCAGCTGGAACTTCTTTCCCATCGCCTTCAGTTCGTTGACCGACGGAAGCGGGTCGCGCGAGCTCTCCGAGAAGAAGTTGTCCGAAAGCAGCACCTTGCCCTCTTCGAGTTGCCGGGCAAGCTCCTCGGGGCTTTCGCCGTTGGCTCCGCGATAGCGGTATATGATGGGGAAGTCGGGCGTGGCGAAGCGGCGCAGGGCGTTGCCGGTGACGCTGTCGTAGCCCATGGTGATGCCGGAGTTGGAGCCGTTGAAGGGGCGCGCGTTGTTGGAGTAGGCGGCGGCCTCTATTTCGGGCATCTGCTTGAGCCGGCGCAATATCTCGTAGCGGGCTTCGGTCTGGGCCGAGTCGTTGGCGTATTCCGGTCGATATTCCGGGCTGGTTTCGGGTATGTCATACATTGTCAGCTCGTAGCAATGGTCATATTCAAAGCCCAGAGGGGCGAAATATGTGCGCATGCTCGCATAGAAGTAGTCGCAGATATACCACAGCACAACGCTGACCACCAGGAATTCGAGGGCAAGCCACACGTTGGTGCGCCACTCGTTGAGCATCTGTCGGAGTAGTTTCTTTTTCATGATGTTAAAGTGAGTTTACAATGCTTGCCCGCGAGGCGCGCCATGCCGGCACACCGGTGCAGAGAAGATTGAGGATGAAACAGAAGAGCAGAGCCATGCCGAGGGTCGACCAGTGGAGAAGCATCGGCAGCGAGGCCGTGGTCGGGGCGCTTGTGGCACTCATGCCCTGGTTGAACAGCGACGGAGCCAGCATCAGGGCGAACGCTACCGACAGACCGAATCCGATCAGGCCGGCGATGAGAGTCATCGACAGGTTTTCCATGATCAGGGAGCCGAGAATGCCGCTGCGGGTGGCGCCATAGGAGCGGCGCACGGCTATCTCCGCCATGCGGCGCTTCACGCGGCTCTGGGTCATCGAGCTGAGGTTGATCGCCGGCACGATGAGCAGTATCAGATACACCATCAGACGCGAGCGCCGTGCCTGCTTCAGGTCTGGCTCCACGTTGGCCCACTTGCTCACAGCGTCCTTTTCGGTGGTGTACGGGCGGTTGCGCCACACATACTGGTAGCCGTTGCCCGCTTTCATCTGAGTGTTGACGCTGGCCTTGATCTTGTCGAGCTCGGCGAGTATGGCCGGAAAGTCGCTCTTGTCGCGGGCGAGTATCGTCGACGACAGCATGCCCATGTAGTTGTCGTTCCAGGTGTCCTTCAGCAGCGAGGTGGCTGTCAGCGGCACCCATAACTGGCTGTAGGCGTGATCGGCCAGTGGCGATACATCCTTGACTATGCCTATGAGGCGGTAGGGGGCGAGGTCGATGAGAAATTCGCTTCCGATCAGATCCTCTCCGGCTGATCCGAAGAGCTGCCGGGCGGTCGACTCGGTCATCACGGCCAGAGCCTGGCTGCTTTCAAATTGAGCCTGGTCGTAAGGCTTTCCGGCTATGAACTGCAGGTCGAACACGTCGAAAAAACGGTGGTCGGTAGGCAGTATGTCTACTTTGATCGGAGTGTGGTCGCGCAGAGCCGCCGAATGGGTGGTGGTCATGCACGCGTATGCGGTCGAGGTTTCGGCCGATTCAAGTGGCTCGATGATATTCTGGTAGGCCCAGTAGCTCATCGGGCCGTTCGACGTCCCGTCGCCCCAGTCGGCATGTGTTATCGACATGCTCCCCCAGTGGAGCATACGGTCGCGGTGGCTTTCAGGAGAGTAGGGGGCGGTCTTGACCTCCTGCATCATCACCACGGTCATGATCAGGAATATGGCCAGCGCCGTGCCTGTGATGGTCACCCACGTGACCACAGGCTCGCTCTTCAGCTCATAGATGAATTGTTTCAGCATGTTGTTGGTTGTATAGATGTTATTTTTTCAGTTTCAGACGCTCCGATTTGGCGAAGTTGCTCATGTCGCTCACCACCACGCGATCACCCTTCTTCAGGCCGCTCACCACCTCCACATATTCGTAGTTGGAGTCGCCGAGCTTCACCTGGCGCTTCTCAAGCTCGCCGTCGGAGCTTTCCACGAAGAGATCGTAGTTGCCCGGACCCTTGAAGAACGGGGCGTTGGCTATCCGCACCACCTCGTCCTTGATGTCACACATCACGAACACGTCGGTGCGCAGACCCGAGCGCAGCCGCTGGTTGTCATCGTCGTCGAGCATTATGGTGAACGAGATCACGCCGTTTTTCGACAGCGGGGTGACGCTGCTCACGTGGCCGTCGAGCTGGGTCTTGCCCAGGCGCACTTTGGCATGGGCTCCCGGGCTGACGCGGTCGCCGTAGGAGTCGGCTATCTCGGCGTCGACCTTGAAGTGGCTCAGATCCGATATGACGGCCACCTTCTCGCCCTGTCCCACCTGCTGGCCTATGTTGTTGTTGATATATGTCAGCGTGGCTGCGCGGGGCGCGAGGATGCGGGCGTCGTTGAGGGTGCGCATCTTCTCGGCGTAGTTTTTCTCGAATATGTCGATCTCGATCTGCTTCATCTTCAGCTCGGCGTCCTTCACCTGACGGTCGTTGGCGAGCTGCTGGCGCAGCTGTTCGAGCTCGAGCACGCCGGTGCGGTAGGCGAGTTCGGCCTCGCGCACCTTCTCGCCGGTGCCGGAGCCTATGGAGTCGAGGCGGCGTTCGTTGACCACCTCCACGCGCTTGCGGTTGACATCCATCTCTTTTACCTTGAGCTGCATCTCGAGCGACGACAGGTAGGTGTGGTTGGCCAGACGCTGCTGTTCGAGCTGATAGGTCATGCGGCGGCGTTCGTCGTTGAGTTTGTCCACCTCCACCTGGGCCGACTGAAGGTCGAGCAGCAGCAGGGGAGTGCCGGCGGCAACGCTGTCGCCCTCGGTGCTGTACACCTCCACGATCTTGGTGGATATCGGCGAGTTGATTATCTCCTCGAAGGCCGGCACCACGCGTCCCGATGCGTTGACCGAAGTTTCGATCGTGCCCACGTCGGCGGTAGAGAATGTGAGATCGGCGGCATTGACACTGCGTCGCATCATCGACAGCAGCACTGCTATGACCGCTATCACGGCCAGGCCTATCGAACCCCATTTGATGATAAGGATACGGCGCTCGCGGCGCAACACTTCTTTTGGTATTTCTCTGTCCATATATAAATATCTGTATTCGCTTATTGTGTGTGCCAAAACCGTGCCAACAAATCACGGTGTTGTCTTTCAGTGTTTTGTCAAAATTGTAGTGTCCGAAATCGGACACTTGTCCGCCCGAAATCGGACAGTCGGACATTTTTCGGCGACCACCGGACACATTCCTCACATCCCCCACATCCGTCACATCCCCCACAGATTCACAATAAAAAAAGAGATGTCTCCCGACATCTCTTTTCCTTTAAACCTTTATCTTAATCTAATACTATGAAAAACACACATGCAAAAGTAGTAACAAAAACTGATACAGATAGCACTGTACAAGTTTATTTAACACAAATTTAACCAAAATCCGAGTTATTGTCTTACATTATGCAATCAAAATATGTTTTTCACTCGTCGCCGCGGTTGCCGGCGCATGAAATCGTCAGTCTTCGGGAGCGAACATCGGATCCCATGGCGGGAGAAGTTCGGCCTTCTTCGACATGACGGCGCGGGCCTTCGGCGTAAGATATTTCTTGTCCACCACCAGACGGAACATATACTCGTCCATCCAGCGGTCGGTGATGATCAGGTGGCCGCCGTTGGCGCCCGGACCCCAGCTGTTCTCCACGAGCCATTTCACCGGCTGGCCATTCTTGTCGAGATCCACGGCCACGAGGGTCATGGCGTGCGACGAGCCGCTTGCATGGGTCATTACTCTCTGCCGCTTGTCCATCCCGAAGGTGGTGCCCAGCAGCGAGCCGTAGTCGTAGAAGTCGGGATCGAGCACACCGCGCTCGCGGTCGAGAAACTTGCCTACGTCGCATGAGAAATACATGGCCGTGGAGTCCTTGATCGATGCTATGGCCATCTCCTTTATATCCTCCATCGGCAGATTGATGTAGGTCCAGTTGCGGCCGTCGTAGGCGTGGCGGTCATACTCGATCTCGTAGAGATTGTAGTAAGGACGTGTCGGGTCATTCATCAGCATCACGTAGTCGTCGCTGAGATTGTTGCCCAGGAAGCGGTCGTAGAAGCTGCGCGGGGTGTAGGTCATGGTGTCGACCGGCTCACCCTTGGAGTTGCGGCGCGTCCAGGTGAATTCCACCGGGGGCTCGCCGAGGTTGAGCACGAGCATACGGTAGGTTTCGCCGAGCATCTCTGTCTTGCGGCGGGCGAGTTCCGAAGCCTTGGTCTTGGCTTTGGCAGCGTCGCGCAGTTCCAGACCCCATTCGCGGAGTTTGAGCGAGAGCAGCTGATTGAGTCGCGAGGTGCTGTTCGACGAGTTGGTTTCGGGCATCACTTCGGCGGGAACCACACCGTATTTGCCAACGATGTCGGCTATGCCGGTAAACTGGCCGCCGTCCGACAGCGGATTGCGGAACAGCCAGTCGACCGTCTTGTCCTCCATCGGACGGTCGGAGGTGTCGATCACTCCCTGCAGAAACAGGTTGGCCTTCTCAAGCTGGTCGAAGAAGAAGTTGTAGTTCTGCGACAGCTCGGTCATGGGCAGATCGTGCTCGGCCATCATCTGGGCGCGGAGCACGTTGAGACCCGTGAACAGCCAGCAGCGGCCCGAAGAGCGCTGGTTGGTGATCCCTTTGGAGGGCACGCGGTGGGAGAACTCGTCGCTCATCGGACGCCGCGCGTCGAGGTTGCGGGCCAGAGAGTTGATGTCGTTTGCCGTGATGGCATTGCGGATTGCACGGTCGGCCGGAGTGTTTTTGTAGGCCGACTTGATGGTGGTCATCATTTCCGGGCTGATACCGCCGGAGGCTTGCTGCGCCGTAGCGCAGAAGCCTCCGAGGATGATGACCGCCATTAACGATGATATACGTCGCATAGGCGTGTAGGGTTTATTGATTGGTTTATAGTTCCGGGTATATTACTTGTCGGAGTTCCAGGTGCATTCGATCAGTTCGAACTGTCCGCGTCCGGTCACCTTGTAGGTGGCTGTGTAGGGCGTGGTGGCCGAACCGTTGTAGGCCGAGAAGTTGATGGTGTAGATCACGTCCACTCCGGCTATAGGCTCGGCATCTGGATGCAGTATCGACAGGGCGGCGGGCATCACCTCGCTCTCGAAGCGCTGCTTCATGGTCGCTACGATCTGTTCGTCGGTCATGTCGGCATAGCCGGCGGCATACTGGGCGCGGGCCGATGCGGCGCGGAGATCCACGTTGCCCTGATAGGCCGAAGTGCCCGAGTAATACTCGTTGTTGCCGTAGCTGGTCACGTATGTGGCGCCGGTCTTGTCGTCGATCTGTGACTTTACCCAGTCAACGCAGGTCTGGAAGTAGAGCGTCGACAGCTCCTGGCCTTTGCCGGCGGGCAGGGTGATGGTCACGTTCGGGTCATAGATCCACTTGCCTCCGGTGCGTACAAACTGTGCGGTCTGCGTTGTCACGGTGGCGGCGGGAGTCCAGTCGGTGCCGTTGAACGTATACTCGTCGCAGCGCACGGTAGTGGTGCTTGAAGCGAAGTAGAAGTAAGCCACGAAGCGGGTGTCACCCTCCGATGCATAGGGATACTTGGCCTTGAGGAACTTCGGCAGCAGGGTGGCCGGAGCTTCGTCCGACAGGTTGTCGTAGCGCTGGCCCATTGCCTGGTAGTCGGCGTGAGAGGGCATCACTACGTCAGCGGCGGCTGTCCAGCGGGTGCCGTTGAAGGTGTATACCGCAAACTCGGCCTGCGAGGGAACCGTTTCGGTAGCGGCGCGGCTCGATGCTGTAGCGGCTGCTGCCGATGCGGCGTCGGTCACGGAGGTGGCTACCATGTTGCAGTATTTTCCGCCTGCCACATTGATCAGATAGCCGGTGACTTTCACTTTCGCGCCGTCGCTGTATTTGCTCTTGTCGGCAGTGAGCATGCCGTAGGGGCTGCCCTGTGCCTTTGCCGAGCCTTCGACGATGATGTTGGTATTGGTGCGTCCCTTGCTGTCGGTGGTCACGCTGACGGTGCCTGTCATGGTGCCGTAGATGGCCAGGGCGTTGTCGGTTCGTGCTATGATGTTGGCCATTGAGGCGGCGTCAAACGTCGTGGCCGACGGATAGGTCACCTCCTGGCTGCCGGCTTTCTCGAATGTGGAGCCGTTGGCTATCTGGAGTCCGGTGTTGTAGGCGGCTACAGTGCCGTTGAGCACTATCTGGTCGCCGATGGCAAGGTTGCTGAAACCGTTCTCCTCGAATTTCGAGCCGCAATATACGAAGATCGCGCCCGAAGCATCGGTCAGGATGTAGCCCTGCGAGCAGAGGGCGGTGACAACGCCGTTGATAGTCACGTCGTCATCTACAGCAGCGTTGCCGATCACGCTGGAGAGGGTGAAGCCGGGTTCTTCAGGCTCCGACGGAGCGGAGAACACGGGGTCGGCCGATGAGGTGCGGTAGCGCACTACGGCGTAGTCACCCTCGGCGGCGTCGGGAAGAGCCGTCAGGAGTATGCCGGGGATGGAGGCGGAGGCGGTGTGCGACGGAGCGAAAGAGGCTATGTAGTCATCCTCGCTGTCCCACACTTTCTGGTAGTCCTCGTCGCTGACGGTATATTCTGCGGCCGATTCGATCTTGGCGGGAATGTCCGAAGGGCTTACGGCTGTGTTGTAGGTCAGCTTTACGGCCGAGCCGTCGGTCAGCGTGAAGTAGGCGAACGACGAGCTGCCGAGCCATGCCGGAACGTAGTCACGGGCCGGGATGATGTCGCTGAAGCAGAGCTTCGTTCCGACTGCCTTGAGGTTGTCGGCGACTCCGGCTTCGCCGGCAAGTGACCTGTTTGTCGAGTTGGAGGCTACGGCGGCATAGTCGGCCTCCGTCATGGTGTATTCGATTGTTTCTACCTGAGTGGGTTCGGGTACTTCGAAGCCTTTCAGCTCATCGTTGTTCCAGGAGTTTTCCGAACAGCCGGCTAAGGCTCCGGCCGCGAAGGCCAGCAGGAGAGCGCGTGATATATGATGTTTCATTTCTTTACGGATTTTAGAAGTTGACTCTCATGCGCACTGAGAATGTGCGGCCGAATGAATAGAACGTCTGATAGGCATTCTCCCAGGTGCCGTCGCTGGCCACCGGGGTATAGGCCTGAGTGATGTAGTTGTAGTCAAACAGGTTGTGGACGTTGCCGTAGAGGGTGGCGTTCACACCGCCGATCTTGAAGCGGTAGCTGCACGAGAGGTCAAACTGGTTGCCCCAGGGTATGCGCCAGGGTTCGCCGGCCGAAAGCTCGCCGTTGTTCTGGAGCGAGGAGGTGGTGATGTTGATGTCGGAGTAGTTGCGCGCGGCGGCTGTCCAGTCGGCGCCGATGCGGAAGCCGTCGAACGGCTTGAATACAACTCCTACGGCAGCGGTGGTCTGGGCCGATCCGCCCACTTTCACGCCTTTCTGGAGCAGAGTGGTGCGCAGATGATCGTCGGCGAGGATGCCGGCGGCCACGTCGCCCTGAAGGTTCTTGAGGGGTTCGCCGTTCTGGTTGTAGAAGTAGCCGGTGGCGTTGGAGTCCCACTGCCAGTCGCCCAGCGACAGCATGCCGTCAAGTTCCATCCACTTCACGGGGATATACTTCACGTTGAATTCCAGACCCATGTGGCGGGCGTCGACACCCTCCATGTTCATGTAGTAGCGGTCGCCGGCATGGGGGCCGCTCTCGATCTCGCCGCTGCGGGCCATGGTGCGGTCCATCCAGCGGGTGAGATAGGCGTTGAAGGTGAAGGCCACCTTGCGCATCTGGAGTCCGTAGCCGGCCTCGAAGGAGTACACCTTCTCGTTGACGGCGTTGGGGTTGGTCACGTTGGAGTAGTTCGAGTTGAGGAATACGCCGCCGCTGAAGAACGGAGCGCGCGAGATATAGCCGGTGTTGAAGAACACGTTGTTGTGGCGGTCGATGTTGTAGTTCACGCCACCCTTGACGGTGCCGCCGATGAAGTTCATGGTCTTCGACTTCTCATGCTCCTTGTCGTAGTAGAAGAAGTCGCGGCGCCAGTAGGTGTTGTTGTTCAGGGCGCCCGAAAGCACGAGGTTGAGCTTGCCCGAAAGCGTGGTGTATTCGGCCTGGGCATAGGCTCCCTCCTGGGCGGTGTAGCCGTTGTAGTTGCGGGCTATCACGTCGCCCACGCCGAGCTTCTGGTATTTCCAGTCGGGGTTGGCGGCTATGGCGTTGTTGGCAGCGCGAACATTGCCGCGGTTGCTGTCGTCCATATAGTAGGCGCCGTCATAGAGGTCGCAGATCTGGTTCTTGTGGTGGCCGATGTAGTAGCGCAGGTCCAGACCGCCGATGAGGTTCAGACGGTCGCCGTTGCGCAGATCTATGCGCTTTTTGTACGACGATACAAGGCCATACCATTCGTGGTTGTTGTTCTGACGGCCCATGACCATGTTCGATCCGGTGGCCGACGCGGCGTTCATGTCCTGGATCGCGCCGTAGTCAAATGTGCCGTCGGCGCAGCGGAATTTGGTATTGAGCACGCCGTTCGACGAGCCATACCAGTCGCTGCTGTAACCGTTGCGGCCATAGCCCTTGAGGCCGTAGCCCTGGGCATACGACATGTAGAGCGATGTGGAGAGCGACTGTGTGTGGTCGATCTGCCATATGTGTCCCAGAGAGATCTGGGGCTTGTGGTATACGTTGTAGTTCGAGGTGCGCTGACGGCCCTGGTTGTCGAAGCCGTAGGTGGGGTTGTAGCGATACATGCTCTCGCCGGCCATGTAGTTCTTGACGGCCTGCCAGCCGAGAACGCTCAGACCGTCGTAGCTCGAACGCTGGTAGTGCTGCTGCGGAGCGCCGAAAGCGGTCAGAGAGAGCTGATGCGATGAGGTGAGGCGCTTCGACACGTTGAAGAAGTAGTTGTAGGCGTTATACTGTGTGCCCTGCACATAGCCGTCGCCCCATTTGTGAGAGCCAAGGAAGGTCACGGCCCAGCCGTTCTTCATAAGGCCTGTCGACACCTTGACGCCGTAGTTGTTCATGCCGTCGTTGCCCATGCCGTACCATACCGAGCCGCCGCGCTCCACGTCGATGGTGCGGGTGGTGATATTGATGGTGCCGCCGATCGAGGGAGTCGATACGATGGTGGCGCCAAGGCCGCGCTGGGTCTGGATGTTGGAGGCTACGTCAGAGAGGCCGGCCCAGTTGCTCTGGTACACGCCGCCCCACTCCATGTCGTTGATGGGTATGCCGTTGACCATCATGGCCACGTTGGCGCTCTTGAAGCCGCGCATACGGGTTTCGGCATCGCCGAAGCCGCCGCCCTGACGGATGGTGTAGATGCCCGGTGTGGTCTTGAGCACCTCCATGAGTTCCTGGCCGCCGAGCTTGAAGTCGATAGCGTCGGCGCCGACAGTCGACATTGCCACCGGAGTTTCGCGGGTCTTGCCCACCGACTGGGTGACAACCACGTCGTCGAGATGCTTCATCGCAAGCTCCATCGTGATCGTGCCCATGTCGCTGCGGGCGGGCAGCTCAAGGGTCTTGTAGCCGATATAAGTGATTTTGATGTTTTTGCCCTCAGGCACGTTGATGGTGAAGATGCCGTCGATGTTAGCGGCCGCGGCTCTCGAAGTGCCCGGCACGGATACTGTGGCTCCTACCATAGGCTCGCCTTCTTCATCGACGAGCGTGCCCGTACACTTGATGTCGGGGGCTGCAAAGGCGCTGACGCATAGCAGCCAGATTACACTTCCTAAAAGAAAGAGTCTTTTCATAATCGGTTATATATAAATGTTATAGATTGGTTTCTCTGATCAATCATCGTGCCGTAAAGCCGGCCTCAGCCGCCCTCTCGGAGGTTTCGTGATGCAAAAGTACTCTAAAAAAATGAATATTACTGTTAAATTGTCGTCTTATTTGTTGACATTTTATCACATACAGACTTCGGGCGGCATTCCGTGGTTGTCAGGAATGCCGCCCGGGGTATTGTGGCTGTCTGTTGGCGTTGCCGATTATGTGAACGAAATGGTCGAGCCGCCCGAAGGACGCTGCTGCGTCACCGTCTGCGGACGGCGCTGGGCGCGGGCCTGCTCCACGGTAGCGCGGTCGCGGTTGTATGTCGGACTCTTTTCGAGTACCTCGATTATGGTGTCCGAGTCCATCTCGTCCGGTTTGAGTATGATATAGTTGGTGCGGAACGTATCGACCTTCTCGCCATACTCTTCCCTGATGCGGTCCGATGCGCGCGGCGCGGGAGCCGCGGTGGCGGTAGCGGCATAGGTGCTGCTGATGGTTTCGGGCTGATCCTGATTGCGTATCTCCTGGATCTCGCCGAGGCGGTCCACATCGAAGCCTGAGGCAAGCATCGTGATCTTGATCTGTTCGCCGAGATCTTTGTCGAAGGCCACACCCCAGATGATCTTCACCTTCGGGTTGATCTTCTGCACGAAGCTTGTCAGCTCGTTGACTTCGCTGAGCTTGAATTTGTTGGTGGCCTCCTGCGAGAAGTAGATATTGAAGAGCAGGCGCTTGGCCGTTGATATGTCGCGGTGTTTGAGCAGCGGCGAGGCGAGGGCGTCCTCAAGGGCTTTGGTCACACGGTTCTCCCCTTCGCCGTAGCCCGACGATATGATGGCGGCTCCGCCGTCGCGCAGAGTGGTGTTGACGTCGTTGAAGTCGAGGTTCATGTAGCCGTCGCAGGTTATCAGCTCCGAAATAGAGCGGGCGGCGGTGGCCAGAGTGTCGTCGGCCTTGCCGAATCCGTTTATGAAGTCAAGGTCGCCGTATATCTCCGTAAGCCGCTCGTTGTTGATCAGCAGCAGCGCGTCGACATACTTGGCCATCTCGTCGGCGCCGGCAAAGGCTTTGTTGATCTTCTCCTCGCCCTCGAAATAAAACGGTATGGTGACTATGCCTATGGTGAGAAGTCCCTTTTCGCGGGCCACACGGGCCACTACAGGGCTGGCGCCGGTGCCGGTGCCGCCACCCATGCCTGAGGTGATGAACACCATCCGGGTGTCGTCCTGGAATAATGCCTCGATCTTGGCTATGTCGTTTTCGGCGGCCTCACGCGCCACTTCGGGGCGGTCGCCGGCGCCAAGACCGTCGCCGATCATCACCTTGGTCGGCACCGGGCTTTGGCGCAGTGCCTGGCGGTCGGTGTTCAACACCACGAACGACACATGCTGGATGCCCTGGCGGAACATGTAGTTGACGGCATTGCCACCGCCTCCGCCCACGCCTATGGCCTTGATGATGATTTTGTCTTTCTGTTCGTTCTCGGGCGATTCAAATTGATCGGCGAGTCCTTCGGGATTAAGTATTTCGTCCATTTCAGTAGTGCTTCTTTATGTAAGATTAGTCATCGAGCAGATCGCCTCCGTCCGGATCTTCCGGCGGCTCCTGTATCTGTCGTTTCAGCCAGCTGAGAGCCTTTGAGAAGCCGCTCTGACGTTCAGGCTCGGCTACCGGCTCTGGTTCGGGGATGATCTCGATCGGTTCCTCCTTGATCGGTTCGGGCGACAGACACTCCTCGGCGCCAGCCTGGGCGGCGGCGTAGAGTATCGATACCACGTCGACCGAGTAGGCCGGCGATATGCGGCTGTCGGCTATGCCTATGCGCGGACTGATGATGCTTCCCATGCGCACCTTCATCTTGGTGGTGTCGCCCAGCAGGGTGTTGAATTCGGCCAGGCGCGCTCCGCCGCCCACTATCACTATGCCGGCGGGCAGTTCGGCCGGTGTCAGTCCGGCGTAGGATATCTGCTCCTTGATGTTGGCTATGATCTCTGCGGCGCGGTGGCTCACATAGTTGTTGAATTCGGTCATCTTCACGTCGTCGACGCTCCCCTCGGCGGGCGCTCCCTTGGCGTTGCCGCGCTGGCGCTTGAGCGCTTCGGCATCCTCCTCCACATAGTTGAGGCGGGTGAGATCGCGGGTGATGTTGCGCGAACCCATCGGTATCGTCTGCAGATACTGTAGACGACCGTGGCGGTAGATGCTCACGGTGACGGTTTCGGCGCCGAAGTCCACGAGCATGCAGCCGAGCTGGCGCTCTTCGCTGGTGAGCACTATGTCGCCCATCGCAAGATGCTTCACGACGCATCCGCGTTTCTGCAGGCCGAGTTTCTCTTCGATGAGAAGCTTGAGGTTGCGGCGCAGCTGCGGACGGCACACGATCAGGTTGCCCGACATGCGTATCTCCGAGCCATACATGCCCACCGGCATGTCGGACTTGCCGCCGTCCACATAAAATTCGCGCGGCACCACGTCTATCACCTCGCGGTCAGGCACCCGTTCGCCGAGCATCTCGCGCTTGAGAGCCTCAACGATGTCGTCGGTCACTTCGGTGTCGGCGGGCAGACGGCGCTCGGTCTGACGCTGTATGGCGGCCACCGAACGGCCCGATATGGATGTGTATATTCCCTCCACTTTGCGCGGGGTCATGCGGTTCTCGATTTTGAGCAGCAGTGTGCGGACGGCGTTGGCAGCCATGGACACGTTGCTCAGCTGCCCGTGACGCACGCTGTCGGTCAGCGGCATCTCCTCGATGGCTTTGACAGTGACGTAGCCGTTGGGGTCGACCGACCCGACGGCCCCCTTGATTTTACTGCTCCCGATTTCGAGAGCGATTATATGCTTTTCGTCCATATAGCGTTAGTCGTTGTGAGTGGGTGTGACTTGATTGTTTGTTATTTATGGGGCTTTGAGGCCGGTATCGGTTTCTCCTGTCGCGGTTTCTGTCCGGGCAGGGCGGTGCCGGGCGCTATGCCGTCGGCAGCCAGCATGGTGCCTATGTCGTCGGCCTCGTCGATCTCTTCCACCTCCACTGCAGGCCGCGACAGCTGTTTGTGGCGACGTGTGGCCACGATCTGACCCGACCATTTAACAGAGATGGTGTCGTAATTGTTCCATCCTTTTACCGGAAGCACTTCGGTATACATCCGGCGGAGTCTTCCGAATTTGTTGTCGAAATTGTCGGGAGAGCCGAAGTTGATGATCTGGCCGCGGATTATAGGCACGAGCATCACGTCGGTGGGGGAGTCGATCTTGATCATCGACACCAGAGAGTTCCACAGCGAGTCGGAGGCTATGTAGTCTATCAGCGGCAGGATATCGCGAGCCATGCTCCGGGTGTCGTCGATGCGGCCCTGTATCACAGGCACGTCGATATGATAGCGGGCATCGGCCGAGATGCGTTTGCCCTCGCGGTTGATATAGTAGGATTTGTCGCCGTCAAACACACGTGCCACCGGACGCATCGGATCGACGGTCACGAGCACGTAGCCGTCGTTCAGCCTCACTGCCTGCACCGATTCTATCTTGTCGATGCGCGAGAGTATCCGCTCTATGCTGTCGGTGTCGATGTCGAGCAGGCGCATCCCTTTGGCGGTGGAGGGAATGTTGCCGAGCTCGCGGGCAAGTTCGCCGGCAGTGACGAATTTCATGCTCGTGGTGTCGTTCACAGCTATGCGCAGACCGGTGCAGCGACGTTCGCTCTCGGCCTCGGAGGAGAGGCATAGAGCCGTCACAAGGTAGGCAAGCAACACGATGGCCGTGAGGCAGTGCCAGAAGGTGCGGGATATGCGGCGACGCCCTTGGCGTCCGGATCGCTCTGTCATTTTGCTCGGATGGTTTCGGTCAGCTCGGGAAGGCAGTCGGCGATATCGCCGGCGCCGGCGGTGAGCAACACCTCAAAGTTACGATTTTTTATTGTTTCTGTCAAATTATCCTTCGTGGCCATGGTTTTGTCGCAGCCCTCTATGGCGTCGAATATGAGCGAGGAGCTGACACCCTCTATCGGCTCTTCGCGGGCCGGATAGATGGGCAGAAGCACCACGTCGTCGGCCAGCGAGAGGGCTTCGGCAAACTGCGGGGCGAAGTCGCGGGTGCGGCTGTAGAGATGAGGCTGGAAGGCCACGGTGAGTCGGCGTCCGGGGTAAAGGGCCTTGACCGATGAGATCGAGGCGCGGAGTTCGTCGGGATGATGGGCGTAGTCGTCGATGATCACGTGGCCGCCTGGCAGCGGTTCGCGCAGATGCGCCTCGAAACGCCGTTTCGCGCCCTTGAAGGTGCGCATCGCCTCGCGCGCGCTGTCGGGGTCGAGGCATCCCGCAAGGGTCACTGCGCCGAGAGCGGCTATGGCGTTGTCTATGTTGATGTCGACGGGCACTCCGAGTTCCACGTCCTTCACCAGCACTCCCTCGGGACCGGCGAAGTCAAATATGATCGTGCCTTCGCCACGGCGGATCCGTTCGGCATGAAATGTGCCCGATGTGGCGGAATATGTGCTCACGGTCACTCCGGGCTGTACGCGCGGCTTCAGTTTCAGGCCTTCGTGCACGAGAAGGTGGCCGCCCGGGCGTATCAGTTCGGTGAAGTGGGCGAAGCTTTCGAGATAGGCCTCTTCGGTGCCGTATATGTCGAGATGGTCGGGATCGGTCGAGGTGATCACGGCCACTTCGGGTGTGAGATGGTGGAACGAGCGGTCGTATTCGTCGGCTTCGATCACACTCAGGTCCGACTCCGGATTGAGCAGAAAATTGGTGCCGTAGTTGCGTAGAACACCGCCAAGGAAGGCGTTGCATCCGAAGCGTGAGCTGTGGAGCAGATGGGCTGCCATCGACGATGTGGTGGTCTTGCCGTGGGTGCCGGCAAAGCATAGTCCGCGGCTGGTGCGTGTCACGGCGCCAAGCACTGCGGCACGTTTTACCGGAGTGAAGCCATTGGCGCGAAACCATTTGAATATCGGCAGGTCAGCCGGCACGGCCGGGGTGTAGACCACCGTGGTGGTCGACGGATCGCGGTGTGTGGCGGGTATCTCGTCGGCCTCTCCGCCGAATGTTATGGCCACTCCCTCCTCTGCAAGTGCGTCGGTAAGTGCCGACGGGGTGCGGTCGTAGCCGGCCACGTTGCATCCTTTCGACAGGAAATATCGTTCAAGGGCGGCCATTCCTATGCCTCCGGCTCCGATGAAGTATATGTTGTCGGTCGTCATTTCTCTTTGCTTATCAGTGATATGAGTATGTCGGCTATCTTGTCGTCGCTGCCGCTCATGGCCATGGCTCCGGCGGCTTCAGCGAGCTTGGCAAGCTTTGCTTTGTCGTTCACGAGCTTGAGAGCCATATCGCCGAGGAGTTCTACGGCATCGGAGTCGAGAAGCATCAGTGCCGCTCCACGTTCGGACAGTGCTTCTGCATTGCGTCGCTGATGGTCTTCGGCAACGTTGGGCGAGGGGATCAGTATGGCTGCCTTGCCGAGCAGCTGCAGTTCGGAGATGGTGCCTGCGCCTGCGCGGGCCACCACCAGATCGGCGGCCCTGTAGGCTGTGGCCATGTCAGCTATGAAGGCCGAGGCCTTGACGTCGTCGTAGCCTGAGGCTTTGGCCATGCACTCTTGTTCGTATAGACGTCCGGTCTGCCAGAGCAGCTGAGTAGTGTTTTCCTTCCGGAGCCGCGGCAGCATGGCTGCGACAGCGTCGTTGACAGTCCGTGCGCCGAGGCTTCCTCCGGTGACGAATATCAGCGGCCGTTCAGGGTCAAATCCGAGGCTCTTTTTGGCTTCGGCCTGCGTGAAGGTGCATTGGGTCAGCTCCTTTCTCACCGGATTGCCGGTAAGGGTGATGCGGTCGGCCGGGAAGAATCGCTCCATGCCGTCGTAGGCCGTGCATATCGCCGATGCATGGGGAGCAAGCAGCTTGTTGGTCACTCCGGCGTAGGAGTTCTGTTCCTGTATGAGTGTCGGTATGCCGCGCTTCTGAGCCTCTTTGAGCACCGGACCGCTGGCATAGCCGCCCACGCCTACTGCGGCGTCGGGAGCGAAGTCGGCCACTATCCGGCGCGCTTTGCGCATGCTTTTCCACAGTTTGATAAGCACGCCGAAGTTGCGCCATAGCCTCTTGCGGTCAAAACCTGCCACCGGAAGGCCTTCGATGCGGTAGCCTGCTGCCGGCACACGCTCCATCTCCATGCGGCCGAGAGCGCCGACAAACAGTATCTCGCAGTCGGGCCGGCGGCGGCGCATGGCGTTGGCTATCGACAGGGCCGGGAATATGTGGCCGCCGGTGCCTCCGCCGCTTATGAGTATCTTTATCTTGTTTTTGTCCTGATTCATTGTCTGGAAGTATGGTCTGACTATGTTTTTTTTAACGCTGTATGGGCATTCCGGTCAGGCTGTTTATTTCATCATTGTCGGGTTTTCGCCGCGCAGATTCTCCGGGAGCGATTCCATCTCGGCTTTCACCTCCTGACGCTTGGCGCCGTTGAGTGCGGCATGGCGGCTTACGCTGAGCATCACGCCGAATGCTATCGACGTCACGATGATCGACGATCCGCCCTTGGATATGAGCGGCAATGGCTGTCCCGACACGGGGGCGAGGCCGCTGACTATGGCCATGTGGAACAGTGCCTGACACACTATCATCACTGCCATGCCTATCACCAGCAGAGCCGAGAACACTCTCTGGCATCGTGAGGCTATGGAGCTGGCTCTTGCGAGAAGCCAGAGGTAGAGCACCAGCACCACCATTCCGCCTATAAGGCCGGTGTCCTCGATCACGATGGCGTAGATGTAGTCCGAAAAGGCCAGCGGCAGACGGGCTGTTTCGCGGGAGTTGCCGGGCATCACGCCAAACACTCCTCCGTTGGCCTGGGCCATGTAGGCATACATCTCCTGACGGTTTTCAGCCGTGATGTCATATTCATATTTCGGACGGCCGTCGCCGCGGTGGCGCATTATGCGGTTGTACCATGTGCCGTGGCGACCCTCCGTCTGGGTGGCTTCCACTACAGGAGCGCCGTCGATTGTGGCTGGAGCCGATTCGCGTCCGCTGCCGAACAGCAGGAAGATGCCGGCCAGCGCGGCATACACCACGCCCACCACTATCAGTTTGCGCCATTCCACTCCGCCGACGATCATCATCGACATGCTTATGGCCATAAGCAGCAGGGTATTGGTCAGTCCCTGCTTGATGAGCAGGCCGCCGAACACGGCCACAATCATTGCCGACATGATCACGCCGCGGTTGTATACTCCGGCGGTGTGCTTGTTGTGGTTCTTCGACATTATCAGGGCTATGACCAGAGCCGCGGAGAGTTTCAGGAACTCCGACGGCTGTATGGTTATGCCCATGAGGCTGAAGCTTCGGCGGGCGCCGTTGACGATCTCGCCGCAGAAGAGCACGTAGAGCATCATGCCTATGCTGGCTATCACAAGCACCCATATCGGCTTTTCGAACTTCTGGTATGGCACACGCTGTATGTAGAGCATCATTCCCAGACCTATCACAAGCAGACCCACATGGCGCACCAGCGGCCCGAAGACTCCAAGGGCGCCATGCACGTTGACTTCGCGCGAGGATGCGCTGTAAAGCTCTATCAGCGATATGAGGCACAGCATAATGTAGATGCCCCAGATATGTTTGTCGGCGCGGGCCTGAATCTGAGTGTCGGCTTTCGCGGTCTTTGGAGCCGCAGGCTGCGACAGGTCGACGGGTGGGATTACCTCAAGATTTTCCATAATCTTATGGCTGTTGATGGTCTGACGTTTGTTGTGTCGGTTGATGATAGTGTCATTTCATTGCGGCCACGGCCTGTTTGAACTGGCGTCCGCGATCCTCGTAGCTGCTGAATAGGTCGAAGCTTGCGCAGCATGGCGAGAGCAGCACCGTGTCGCCCGGTTCGGCTATCTCTCGGCAGGCCGTCATGGCCTCGGCCAGAGAGTGGGTGTCGCGGATCTGCTCTACGATGCCTCCGAAGTAGTCGATGAGCTTGGTGTTGTCTTTGCCCATGCACACGATCGCTTTCACCTTTTCGCGAACGAGCGGTTCTATCTCCGAGTAGTCGTTGCCTTTGTCTTTGCCGCCGAGGATGAGCACGGTGCCTTTGGGCATCGACTCCAGAGCATACCAGCATGAATTGACGTTGGTGGCTTTAGAGTCGTTGATGTAGCGGACGCCGTCGACAGTGCCTGCCGGCTCCAGACGGTGTTCCACTCCCTCGAAGTCCGACAGCGCACGGCGTATATCCTCCTTCTTTATGTCGAGCAGGCAGGCCGAGAGGCCGGCCGCCATTGAATTGTAGAGGTTGTGGAGGCCGTTGAGCGAGAGTTCGGCGCGTGGCATCTTCAGCGATGTTTCCGAGGTGTCAAACACCAGTTCGCCGGCATCGTCGACCCAGGCATGGCTCTGGCGCTCTTCATGCTCGGCAAAGGGGAAGAGGCGGGCCTCGGTGGCTATCTGTTCGAGCTGACGCTGTATGGTGGGGTCGTCCTGCCAGAAGATGAAGGCGTCCTCCGAGGTGAGGTTGCGTATGATTCTGAACTTGGCTTTCACGTAATTGTCCATCTTGTAGTCGTAGCGGTCGAGATGGTCGGGAGTGATGTTGAGCATCACGGCTATGTTGGCCTTGAACTCATACATGTTTTCAAGCTGGAAACTCGACAGTTCGATCACATAGACGTCGTGGGGCGTGCGCGCCACCTGCAGTGCGAGGCTGCGTCCCACGTTGCCCGCCAGTCCCACATTGATGCCTGCTTCGTGGAGTATGTGGTAAGTAAGCAGGGTGGTTGTGGTCTTTCCGTTCGATCCGGTGATGCACACCATCTTGGCGTCGGTGAAGCGACCGGCCATCTCTATCTCCGAGATCACCGGTATCCCTTTTTCGGCTATTGCTTTCATTACCGGTGCGGTAGGGGGTATGCCGGGGCTTTTCACCACCTCGTCGGCCGAGAGGATGCGTTCGAGTGTGTGCTGTCCCTGCTCCCACTCTATCCCTTCGGCGTCAAGCTGCTGGCGATAGCGCTCGGGAATCTGTCCGAAGTCAGAGAGAAACACTTCCATGCCTTTGTCTTTGCCGAGGATGGCTGCTCCGACGCCGCTTTCGCCGCCGCCGAGCACTACCAGACGCTTGCGATTGTTCATTGTTCAGTAATGTATTGAGATGTTTTACGGTTAGCGTATTTTGAGGGTCACGAATGTCACTGCGGCCAGCAGTATGGCCACGATCCAGAAGCGTACCACGATCTTCGATTCGGGGATGGCCCGAAGCGGAGCCTGTATGAGGGCTTCGATGCCGGAGTTGCCCGGTTTCTGGAAATGATGGTGCAGCGGGGTCATCTTGAACACCCGCCGTCCCTGGCCGTAGCGTCGTTTGGTGATCTTGAAGTAGGCCACCTGGATCATCACCGACAGGTCCTCGATGAAGAATATGGCGCATAGCAGTGGGATCAGCAGCTCCTTGCGTATGAGTATGGCGAACACGGCTATGATGCCTCCGATGGCCAGAGAGCCTGTGTCGCCCATGAACACCTGTGCCGGGAAAGCATTGTACCACAGGAAGCCGATCAGCGCTCCTATGAAGGCGGCCATATATACCACAAGCTCTTCACTGCCCGGGATATACATGATGTTGAGATACGTGGAGTAGATCATATTGCCGCCAAGATAGGCCATGATGGCGAGCGCTACGCCTATTATGGCCGACACGCCGGTGCAGAGGCCGTCGAGCCCGTCGGTGAGATTGGCGCCGTTGGAGGTGGCGGTGATGACGAAGATCACCACTATCACAAACAGGATCCAGCCGGCCGTCGAAGCGTGTTTGCCTGCCCACGATGTGAGGTAGGAGTAGTCGAAGTTGTTGTTTTTGACAAACGGTATTGTTGTCTGTGCGGCCTTGATGTTTTCATTCTGGCAGGTGACGGTGACCTCTTCGCCGCGCGGCTCTACTGTTTCCACATTCTCGCGCATCACTATGTCGGGACTCATCCACATGGTGCATCCGACGATAAGTCCGAGGCCTACCTGACCTACGATCTTGAACTTGCCGCTCATGCCGTCCTTGTTGCGGCGTTTCATCTTCAGCCAGTCGTCGGCAAAGCCGAGCGCCCCGAGCCACACGGTGGTGAGCAGCATCAGAGCCATGTAGAGGCTGCTGAGATTGCCTAAAAGCAGGCAGGGCACCAGTATGGCTATGATTATGATGACGCCGCCCATAGTGGGGGTGCCTTTTTTCTGCATCTGTCCTTCCAGACCGAGGTCGCGCACTATCTCTCCTATCTGCATCAGCTGCAGACGGTCGATGATACGGCGGCCGAACACCATGGCGATGAATAGCGCCAGCACGAAGGCCGCACCGGAACGGAAGGTTATGTAGTTCATCAGGCGTGAGCCGGGGAAGCCGGTTTCGGCCAGATAGTCAAACAGATAATACAACATCTATGTATATGTGATCGTTTGTTGATTCGGATGATGTGTTTGGTCTATGATTCTGTG
Source organism: Paramuribaculum sp. (assembly GCA_029051835.1). Classification (GTDB taxonomy): domain Bacteria; phylum Bacteroidota; class Bacteroidia; order Bacteroidales; family Muribaculaceae; genus Paramuribaculum. The sequence continues at coordinate 22,233 of JAIDKJ010000364.1, forward strand.
TCAGAGTTGTGAGAGCGCCTGCTGCACAACCTCGCGGTCATCGAAGTGATGCTTCACTCCGCGTATCTCCTGATAATCCTCATGACCTTTACCGGCCACGAGCACCACGTCGCCCTCTTTGGCCAGGCTTACGGCTGTGCGGATGGCTTCGCGGCGGTCGGTGATGCAGAGCGTCGCTGCAAGAGCGCGGGCGTCGAGGCCTTCGCGCATGTCGGCTATGATGGCGTCGGGCTCTTCATCGCGCGGATTGTCGGAGGTGAGTATCAGCCTGTCGGAGCGCAGGGCGGCTTCGCGTGCCATGATGGGGCGTTTGCCTTTGTCGCGGTTGCCTCCGGCGCCTACAACAGTGATGATCTGGCCGCGGGCGCCTACTATGTCGCGTATGGTCGATAGCACGTTGACAAGCGCGTCGGGGGTGTGGGCGTAGTCGACGATTGCGGTCACCCCGCCGGCGGAGCGGAAGGGCTGGAAACGTCCGGCCACCGGCACCAGGCGGCTCATGTCGACCAGTACACGTTCGGGATCCCATCCCAGCAGCAGGGCGGCGCCGTAGACGGCTGTCAGGTTGTAGGCGTTGAAACGTCCGGTGAAGAGCACCTCCACTTCGTGTCCGTTCAGAGCCAGAAGCGTTCCGTCAAGACGGCTCTCCACGATCTTTCCGGTGAAGTCGGCACGGGTGCGCAGCGAGTAGGTGTAGCGTCGGGCGTCGGTGTTCTGCAGCATCACCTCTCCGGCCTTGTCGTCGGCGTTGGTGAGTGCGAATGCGGTGGTCGGAAGGTTGTCGAAAAACGATTTCTTGGCCGCCAGATACGCGTCGACGGTCTTGTGGTAGTCGAGGTGGTCGCGGGTGAGGTTGGTAAACACGCCTCCGGCGAAGTGCAGTCCGGCTATGCGGTGCTGGTGGGCGGCATGCGAGCTGACCTCCATGGCTGCATATTCACATCCGGCGTCGACCATCTGCCGGAGCAGACGGTTGAGCGTCAGCGGGTCGGGCGTGGTCTGCTCGGCATGCACGGCTTCGGTGTCGATATAGTTGACCACCGTCGACAGCAGTCCGGCCTTGTAGCCTTCGAGGCGTGCCATCTCGTAGATGAGGGTCGCTGTGGTGGTCTTGCCGTTGGTGCCGGTCACGCCTACGAGTTTCAGGTGGCGCGAGGGGTTGCCATACCATTGCGAGGCGAGAAATCCTAATGCTACGGCCGAATTCGATACCTTGACGTAGGTCACGGTCGATTCGAGCCGTTCGGGAAGCTCTTCGCACACTATGGCGGCTACTCCGCCTACCGTCACGATCGGTATGAACCGGTGGCCGTCGACATTGACGCCTCTGACCGCTACGAACAGCGATCCAAGGCCTATCTTGCGGGAATCGCATTCGAGCGATGTGATTTCCACTTCTTCATTGCCTATCACTTCCTCTACGGTGATGGCTGATAGCAGCTGCGAGAGTTTCATTATGGATTTATCTGGTTGTGTTTGTGATTATTCGGTGAGTGAGAGAGCCACACGTTGTCCGCGCGGAACAAGCCGGCCTGCGGCAGGTGTCTGGCGGGTGACATAGCCTGAGCCGCTGAAGGTCACGTTGTAGCCCGCTTTTTCGAGTATGGCTATGGCGTCGCGCAGTCCGTAGCCCACCACGTCGGGCACCCCTTTGTCGGTGTCGCGGGGGCGGGTCAGGGAGCGTCGTGCCCCTTTGACTTCAAGTTCGGTGCGCACCCGTTCGTGGCGTCCTTTGCTGGCGGTGGCGTAGAGCACCGGGGAGTCGCCGACCGCTTTTTCGGCTGCCAGATCCGACGAGTTGCCGAGCATTCCGCGCGAATAGAGCTTGAGAGCCACATTCTTGACCACCTCGCCCGATGTCGATGCGGCGCCCAGTGCGTTCTGCTTCGGGTGGCAGGTGAGCACGATGCATGAGTATTTCGGGTTTTCGGCGGGGAAGAATCCGCAGAAGGCGAGTCGTTTCTTGCCGGTGTTGTATGCGCCTCCCTCGATCATGTAGCATGTGCCGGTCTTGCCGGCTATGCGGACAAGGTCGTTTTTCAGACGTCGGCCGGTGCCGTGGGCGCCCCACACCACGTCGGTCAGCATGCTCTGGAGTTTCTTGGCGTTGGCCTCGGAGCAGATGCGGTCGCGGATATAGGTGACGGGCAATACCGAGTCGACATCCTCGCCGGTCAGCCGGCTGACGAGCCTCGGCCTGACGTAGCGTCCGCCGTTGGCTATCGCGTTATAGACCGAAAGGGTGTAGAGCGGTGGTATTTCGGTGGCATAGCCGTAGCACTGGCGTGAGAGGGAGATGCGTCCTCCGCGGTTTGACGGCACTGAGTCGACACGCGGAACGCTCTCGCCGGCTATGCCGGTGTTCATCGGCTCGAGAAAACCTATCTGTTTGAGCCTGTGGTAGAATCCGCCGGGATGCGAGTCGTAGCGGCGTGTGATGATTCGTGTCATGCCTATGTTGCTCGACTGCTCGATGACTTCGGCCACCGACAGAGAGGCGCTGTAGTGGGAGTCGGTGATGCCGCGTCCGCCTGCGTAGGGGAATGACTTGCCGATCGGTATCTGTTCGTTGAGGTCGTTGACTATGCCGTCCTCCAGTGCTATGAGCATGGATATGGGCTTGATGACCGACCCCGGTTCGTAGCCGAGCACGGCGCGGTTCATGCCTTCGATATATCCCGGGGCCGACGGGTTCTTTTCAAGGTTGGATATGGCTTTGATATCGCCGGTGGCCACCTCCATCAGCACTGCCACACCCCAGTCGGCGTTGACGTATGTGAGCAGGTTGTTGAGCTCGTTCTCCACGATGTCCTGCATCTTGATGTCGATCGTGGTGCGTATGTTGAGTCCGGGGATGGCCGGTTTGTCGGTCCAGTTGACTATGCCGCGTGTGAGCGCCACCTTCTTTGCGATGCCTGGAGTGCCGAACAGCATGCTGTCGAGGGCTTTCTCAAGTCCGGAAATGCCGTGGATCTCCTTGCATTTGCGGGTGGCTCCGACTCCTCCTATGCTTCGGAGCGCCATGGCGCCGTAGTGGTTCACGCGACGCATTTTCGACTCTACCGACAGGCCGGTGCGGTTGCGGGTGGGTATCTTGAAG
>JAIDKJ010000365.1 GCA_029051835.1 Paramuribaculum sp.
ATGCCGAAATCATATCCTTGACGCCAGTCGATCATGCCCTCTTCCTCTCCCTGCGCCTGTGAATCGATCTTGCACGAAAAAATGCGGTCGTGCACTACGGTAACCCTCAGCTCGTACTTTTTGGGTATGTATTCCTGCATGCAGCAGGCTGTCTGTGAAAGCGATGCCTCCGGAGCCTCCTCGATCTGACGCCGGGTGATTCGCCGCGAATAGAACACCTGCTCTGTTCCGGCGTCGAAGTCGTGGGCACTGTCGCTGTTTAGCGGCTTGACGAGCAGACCGCCGTCAAGTCGGTCGGCAAACTCTACAAAGTTATTTTTACGGTTGGATATGACTGTGTCAGGGATGGCGATGCCCAATTCATGCGCTGTCTTCAGCTGCCACATCTTTGAGTCGGAATGGCAATCAAAGAGCGGATGCCCCAGCGCATATCTGTCGCCCAAATAGTGCCGCAGGTCAAAAACAAATCCTCTGGCTTCGTCCAGAATGAATTTTTCGACCTTGGGATCCTGCGTGGCAAAAGGAATTTCGCCGGGAGAGGAGGGACGCCTCTCCCAGAGCGAATTTACTTCATGTCCCCTGACAATGGCTTGTGTCCGTGTGTTTCTGATAAAAAAATCCGGGAGTCCGCCGGTGACAGTCCATGCAAACTCATAATCCGTGAGGAGGGCGTCGGTATTTAGACGGAATACCGGATATCCTGCCGCGGCCAGATGACTCAGGACGGGATTGGGATGGACATCCTTTTTGTCGGTGACAAGAAGAATCATTATTTCCTTTTTGTGTCGTCGATCTTGTTTTTCGGATCAGAGTAGTGGCCGCCACCTTTTTTGACTGTGGTTTCTACTGCGAAGCTTTTGGTGCCTACGGTCTGTCCGCCCATGTAGTAGACGGTCTGTGTGAGGTCGTCGTAGTGGTAGGCGGTTACGGGGCACTCCTCCATGCGGCTGACGGGGGTGACATCCATGAGGAACGGCATTGCGCCGCTTTGCGCTGTGGTTGTTTTCATATTGATATCTCCTGTACCCGCGGGCTCATCTCACGGGCGTGGTTGGTTATTGGATTCAAGCGTCAGAGCCGTGTTTTCCGGAGGTGCGTCAGGGATTGTGATTGCGAACCCTCACTGTCAAACAGACGCTTTTCAGATTCTTGGTTACGCAAAATTAATTATCGGATGTCTGACTGTCCCAATTGTGGGCATGATATATCATCCACGTGGTTGTCCTCATCCAAGGTCGGAGTTTTTATCCACACTGTCCATTTCATCCATATTGTCCAAATGTTCTTTACTGTGCAAAAAAAGTCCGCGGGAATCTTTTGTCATTCGGGAAGATTGCATAACTTTGCGTCGTTGACACATCGAAGTGTTACTATTGCCCAAGCCATCCGCCGGCCCTCCGGGACCGAAAAAACGGGATGGCGGAAGATGCCGGCAACCACAGGTGGAAGCGGCCCCTCGGCGGGTCGCCGCAATGAGATAGCCTGATCGACAGCCTGTCAGCCGGACGCCAGAAAGTCTTCCGCGTGATTCCGGCAGGTGGCGGCTTCCGGTCAGACAGTCATCGAGGGCCTTCGAGGCCTTGGATCCTCTTGAGTCAAAAACCTTAATTTTAGTAACTCGCCAAGCGAAGCCGTAAAATTAACATAGCGAAAACTCCACGATAGCACCGTCAGGCGGTGCTGCTTCCGTCGTGGCAGTCCACATTATCATGCAGCGACGCTTCATGACGGCAGGAGAGGAGTTGATCTATGCTCAAGTTGTATCCATCCAGAAAGCTCAGTAATATCTGTAACAAATACCGCCACTTACATATTCCCTACAACCTGTAGATTTTCTGCTTCGCAAGGCATAAGCTGATTATCTGCTTATGATCCTCCCAATCGTGAAACAACTACTCTCGCAGCGTCTCGGACATCCGATCCTCTATCCGTCAGACTGCGAGGTGCTCAGAGAAGACATCGAACAGAGCACAAACCAGCGGATTTCAACCAACACCCTAAAGCGCTTGCTCGGTTTCCTGCGTACAGACTCCGTGCCGCGGGCCTATACGCTCGACATCATTGCCCATTATCTCGGCTTCGTTGGCTATGACGCGCTTGTCCGAAGTCTTAACCCCGACGAGGATACGACTGAGGCTATCACTGTGATTTTTGCCGACGACCTTAATCCCGGCGACATCGTCCGTGCCGTGTGGGCCGGAGGCTATGCCGTGTTTGAGGCTGTGGAGAGCGGCTTCATGCTTAAGGAGATGGAGCCGTCCGACGCTTGCTGCCCGGCTGGCAAGATAAGAATCAGGAGTTTCAGGGTCGGGCTGCCGCTATATATGTCGGTGTCCGATGCCGTATCCTCTACGCGGCAGATAATACTCGCTTCTGTCAGCGGCATAGAGTCGCTTGAGTTGCAGACCGCATCGGAGCTGTGCTGCGGTGAGGTCAGCGCATGACGCTCCGGTAGATCTCCATCAGGCGTCGGTAGTGGAGGTCGGGGCTGAATGCCTCGGCCGCCCTTGCCGCGATCGCATCGTGATCCCACGATGTTCCGGCCGCCGTCGACATGGCCCGGCGCAGCGATCCGTCATCGCCGGGTGTGAACATCACTCCGTCACCATCCCCTATCAGTTCGGTGATGCCGCCTATGGATGCGCCCACCACCGGCGTGCCGGCCGACAGCGATTCGATGACGCTCAGCGGATTGTTTTCATACCATTCCGACGGCACTACGCTGAATGCTGCTTCCGAGAGCAGGGCATTGATTCCGGCCACACTCTGTCGGCCGAGAAATTCTATCGCCGTGCACCGTCCGTAGCGCTCCTTAAGCTCCCGTGCTATCGGGCCATCGCCCGCCACCTTGAGAGTAATCCCTTCGGGTGGGGTTTCCGACACGGTGCGCAGCAGCGTGTCGATCCCTTTTTCGGGCGAAAGTCGTCCCACGTAGCAGCAGTAAGGCTTGCGGCGCCGTTTTTCGTAGCGTATGCCCGACGTCGTGAAGTTGCAAAGCGTGTGGAGTCGCGCTGGGTCGTAGCCTCCACGCGCCATCTGCGCTGCCATGAATCCGCTCGGGCAGATAAAGGCATCGGTCCACCGCTGTAATCTGTCGCGGTTCCATAACGCTATCTCTGCGCGGGCCAGCAGTGAGGCGGCCAGCGATTGCTTCATGCAGCGGTGGCGCACCACGGCCCACGGATCGTTCAGGCATTCCTCGCACACTTTGCCCGACCGCAGATGACTGTAGGTCGGGCATATGAGTTTATAGTCATGGAGAGTCCACACGGTGGGAATGCCGGCTTTGGCGGCTATTCTCACCACTTCGGGCGACAGATACGAGTGGATATTGTGGAAATGCACTATGTCGGGGCGAAACTCGCCGATGGCACGGCGGAACGCGTCGCCCACTCCGGCGCCCCCAAGTATGCGGCCGGCCGCGCGCATTCTGCCTGCGGCCGGGCCGTCGATGCTTACTTCGGGTGCGGTGAAGAGCGGTATGTCGTCGGCCGCAGGTTCGTTGGCCGGATAGTCCATCGCAAACAGGGCGATGCGCCACCCGTGCCCGCCAAGGAGCCGGGCAAGATCAATGGCTACAGCCTCGGCTCCTCCACGCCGATAGCCGAATTTGCTGACTATCAGTGCGGCCGGATTGTTCATTGCTTGGGTGTGTTCCAGCGGCGCGCAAGTCCGCCCTCGCCGGTTTCCTTGTAGATCGAAGGCAGGTCGTGGCCTGTTTCCTTCATCACCTCCACCACGCGGTCGTAGGATACGCGGTGGTTGCCGTCGGTGAACGAAGAGTAGAGGTTGGCGTCGAGTGCGCGTGCCGCCGCATAGGCGTTGCGCTCTATGCAGGGTATCTGCACGAGGCCGCACACCGGGTCGCACGTCATGCCCAGATGGTGTTCAAGTCCCATTTCGGCCGAATATTCTATTTGGGCCGGACTGCCGCCGAACAGCTGGTTGGCGGCTGCTGCTGCCATAGCGCAGGCCACTCCCACTTCGCCCTGACATCCCACTTCGGCGCCGGCTATCGAGGCGTTGGTCTTGGCGATATTGCCGATCAGTCCGGCTGTGGCGAGGGCACGGTAGATGCGCGAGTCGGAAAAGTCGCGGCTCTTCTTGAGGTGGTAGAGCACGGCCGGCACCACTCCGCACGATCCGCAGGTGGGGGCGGTCACGATCTCGCCGCCCGAAGCGTTCTCCTCGCTCACCGCAAGGGCATAGCTGAACACCAGGCCGCGGCTCTGCAGGTTGGATTTGTAACCCGAGGCTCTCACATGGTAGGAATTGGCGCGTCGGCGCAGATTGAGCGGGCCGGGGAGCACTCCCTCCTGATCGAGTCCGCGCTCCACTGCGTTGGCCATAGTCTGCCATACTTTGGCCAGATACTCCCATATTTCCGGTCCCTCGCACTCTTCCACGTATTCCCAATAGGTCTTGCCTGTTTCCTCACACCAGTGGAGTATCTCCGTGAGCGATGACATCTTGTAAACGTCGTCGCTGCCGGAGCGAGGCACACCCTCTTCGGCAAGCTCGCCTCCGCCTACGCTGTAGACGGTCCATTCGTCGGTCACCGTACCCGAAGCGTCGCGTGCCTGGAATTTCATGCCGTTGGGGTGGAAGGGGAGGAAAATGTCGGGCTGCCATATTATCTCCACATCGGTGGAGGGCTTGATGGTGTCGATGATGGCCACGTCGGTGAGGTGGCCGTGGCCGGTGGCGGCGAGCGATCCGTAGAGAGTCACGTCTATCTTGCGTGCGGAGCGGTTGCGCGAAAGGAATATCTGGGCGGCGCGGCGCGGTCCCATGGTGTGCGACGACGACGGTCCCGTGCCGATGCGGTAAAGTTCACGTAAAGATTTCATGGATGTGATTGATGGTGATATGGGTTGATGGTTTGTGATAGGTATTTTGTCGGTTGGAGGTTGGCGCCCTGTCTGAAAACGGCTACAGCCCGTGTGCCTTGCGGCATTCGGGCTGTAGTGTTGTTGCTGTTTTCAGTAATGTTCAGGCCCGAAGGGGTCAGTCGCGGAAAAACTTCAGTATGTTGTTTTCCACCTTGCGGTTGCCAAGAAGTATGCCGGCGATCTGGTTGCCGAGGGCTGCGGCTCCGCGGGTGCGCTGGAAGAGGGTCGCGCTCTCGTCGAAGGAGTAGGGGCGGCCGTTGTTGTCAACGTTGACCACGCTGAACACTACCACGCCGTTGTCGGTCTTCACCGGACCGGTCAGTTTGCCCGGCTCCGAGCAGCTCACCTGAGCTATCATCTCCGGACCGCCGAGGGCCGGGGTGTAGATCGAGAACTGCGAGAAGTTGACCATTACGGAGT
>JAIDKJ010000366.1 GCA_029051835.1 Paramuribaculum sp.
AGATCAACCCCGAGCCTGAACCCGAACCCGAACCGGATCCGGAACCGGATCCCGACATACCGGTGATCCCCGACCTGCCTGTCAATCCCGGGACGGACGACAACACGGGGACTGACGACGGTTCCGGCCAGTCAGCGGCAGCCGCCTCGACATTCACCACCCGCGTCAGCTCGGCATACGCTTCAATGAAAGCTGTAAGCCGTCAAGCCGCTGCCAAGAGCGACGACGGAGTCGACTGCCGCGCCGTGCTCCGCATCAAGCAGCGTCAGGGCAAGACCGTAGTGAGAGCCTTCGATCCCGAAAAACGCGGAGCCGAATACCGACTGACGGTCGACGTGCGCCGTCTGGCCAAAGCCATGGAGATCAACACCCTCTCGATAGTGGGAGCGGTGGGCTTCGTGGGCGGACGCATGAACGTCAACGCTACCATAGCCCCCGACGACGCCACGATCAACCTCAATGAGCTCGTGGCCGCTAAACGCCTGACGATGACCTCGTCGGACGAATCGGTGGCAACAATCAACGAACTCGGTCAGGTGTGCTTCGTCGGCCCCGGACGCGCCATTATCACCGTCAGTGTGGCCGACGGCTCGAAAGTCAGCAAGACATTCAGCGTCAGAGTGACACCCGTGCGCACCCTGCAGCTCGGCATCACCCCCCGGCAATACTCCGGCACTCCCGGCTCCTCAGTGGCTCTCGCCCCGGTGTTCAAGCCCGCCAACGCCACCGACAAGCGTGTGGAATGGACTACATCGGACGAATCGACTGCCACAGTCGATGCCTACGGCAATGTCGATCTGATAAAACTCGGCGAAGCCACCATCACCTGCACGGCTCTCGACGGCTCCAACGCCCGCGGAACAGCCACGATCAACGTGGTGGAGAACGCCGGCGAAGAGAAGCCCGATGACCCGGACGATCCGGAATTCCCCGACAACCCCGATGATCCGGACGATCCCGAGGAATGGGGCGACCCGGAATTCCCCGATCTGCCGAGCGGCATCGACGGCACAGGCACCGACGACAACGACCGCGTGGAGGTGACCACCGACGGCACCCGAATAATCGTCAGCGGCCTCGAAGCCGGACGCCAGGTGCGCGTCTACACCATCGAGGGACGCCTGCTGAAAAGCGTACGCTCCACCGGCTCGACCCTGGTCATTAACGCCGATCCCACCCGGATATATCTGGTAATGACACCGAAAGCCCACAAAGTGAAGGTCTGACAATAGAATACAACTGAATATCGCATCCACACAACATAAATGAGAAGTCATCATATCTACATAGCCCTGACCATGGCCCTTGCGGCGGCCATAGGAATGACGGCATGCACCGACGAGGAGATATATCGGCCCGCCCCCGACGACGAGCCGACCGATCTGCTGAAATTCAATCTCCCGGAAGTCAACGAATGGAGCGCAAGCCGTGCCGATCCCGACTGGCTTGAACAGGACTGGCGCGAGGCGCTAAGCACCGGCAACAGCAAATATTGGGCACAGTTTGATTTTGACAACCCGACAGCAGAGAAAAACTGGAACCTGATCAGACTCAACCGCGTCGACAACCGCCTTTTCAAACGCGACTTCGTGACCGTCGGAGCTGCGCCTGACGTATCGACGCCTAACGACAGCACCTCCAAGCCCTACTACGATATCAACGGCGACGGCGAGGGCGACCCCGGCTCATACCATCAGGACGTGGCCAAAAACCACATGATCACGGGATCGCGATCGGCTGTCATGCCGCTGCTGTCGTCGGCCGACGCGCAGACGGTGGGCCGCGTGACAATGAAGGCCGAACCGATTACCGAGCAGATGATGAAACGCTACGAGAAGATAGCTGCCAAATACTCGGCCGAATCGCGCCGCGGATCGCGCGGCTATCCCGTTGACGACCGCAATGTCACCGACCGCTACAAGGATATAAGCGTCAGCGCCTACTGTTACACCACATGCGCCCAAAACGCCGAGGAGCTGCGCGACATGGAGTGCTTCGACGAGCACCGCGACCACAACCACAAGGTGGAGCTGATGTATGACAGCAAGGTCAGCTACCGCAAAAACGTCATCGACAACAACGGCCAAGGCTCATGGAACACCGACACCACATTTTACTGGACACAGATGATCGGCACGGCCAACCGCGTGAGATTCTTCGCCTACGCACCCTACGACATAGCCGTGCGCACCCCTGACGCCGACAGGCAGAAATTCCCCATGATACTCGACCCCGACGAGAAGCGCGCCGGCATGGACACTCCCGAGCTCGACTATCTCGTGCCCGTCAGTCCGAAGGACCAGCAGGACCTCAGCGCCACGGCGGTGACCTGTCCGGGCGACTACATGCGCACCGTGCCGCTGAAATTCAACCACCTGCTTACGGGCGTGCGCATACTCATCGACGACTACTACATGGGCACCTGCATCAAGAGCGTCAAGATCAAAGGCGTGCGCGACCACGGCAAATATACATGGAGCAAAAAGCCCGACAATCTGGCCACAAGCTCCGACGACAAGGAGATTGAAATCAAGCCGGGCGATCCCATCCCTGACGACGTCCACATCAAAGGCACGTGGGAGGTCGACGAGGAGAAGGACTACGTGGAATATGAGTTTACCCACGAGAACGGCGGCCTGCTCGACAAACCGCTCCCCAACGAGCTCGACGGCGACCAGTGCCGCTGGGAGATAATCGACTTCGAATACCTGATGCTGGTGATGCCTCAGGTGCTCACCCGCGACGCCATACTCGAAGTGACATTCCAGGAGGAGGGACAGGAGCCCGAAACCCACTTCGCACATATCGACTGCCGGGGTACAACCGACAATTTTGATCCCGACAAAGATCCCGACGAATGGCATCAGGGCGAGATGATCACCTATATCATCACCACATGGGATATAGAATATGTGCTCAAGCTCGTCAAGGCCGGCGGCGTCTACCCCTATCCGGGAGGCTACGACAACAAGACCGTGGTGAGCTACGCCATCTACTACGAGCGCGGCACCACCAACATACAGAAGATAATCCCCTGCCCGTGGGAGCCGGAATTCTACGACGCTCAGACCGGGCAGGTCATAGCGCGACCCGACTGGGTGAAGGTGACCTACGACCGTCCCGAGCCGGATCCCAACGAACCGGGCAGCGACCTCCACGGGAAATATCCACGGGAATACCGCTACAAGGATGATGCCACGAAAGAACCGTTCGCGACGCCGGCCGATTTTATTGAGGACAAGGTGTGCCACGGCCATGTCGACGTGATGCGCTACGGCGCCCAGCAGTGGGGAGGCCAATCGGAAATGATGGTGGAACCGCTCGAAGAAGCCACACTCGAAAATCCGGTGAACCTCGCCGTCTACAACTCGATGAAGCATGCAGGCACTGCCGAGAATTCGGCCAACTGCTACATAATCAACCGTCCGGGCTACTACAAATTCCCGATGGTCTACGGCAACGGCCTGAAGAACGGCTCACCCAATACCAGAGCATGGACCCAAACGACTAACACTCCGGGCTATCAGCAGTTTGTCGGCTCCGACGGTCAGGAACTTACATCGGAAAAACTGCCTACGATAGCCGACGCAGCCATAATGACGTCGAACGCTCAGTATGCCGTGCAATTGGTGAAGATCGATCAGGACTATCTGACCATATATGTCGACCCGACCTATATAGATCAGGGCAACTCTATAGTGTGTGTGCGCGACGCCTACGGCACCATACTCTGGAGCTGGCATATCTGGACCACCGACTACGACCCTTATGTCGACAATGGCACCGTCAGCGTGAAAGTGCCTGTAGAAGACGGCTGGCAGAAAGATGAGCGCTTCGACATGATGCGCTTCAATCTCGGCTGGCACCGACCCGACCAGGGCGACGACAATAGCGGCCAACCGCGGCGCATCATGTGGCGCCCCGTGCAGACCCACCGCCACGAAGGAAAGGTAGAAACCCGCACCACCCCCAACTACTATTATATCGAGCAGGATCCCTACGAGGCGACCCGTACGGGCGCGGCTCCATTCTACAACTGGGGACGCAAGGATCCGCTGATGAAGATGGTTCACACGCCGTTCAGCAAACCGTTCCTTCTCGACAACTCTTATTACGGAGCGACCTACTCAACCCGCCGCACGTATGACAACGAGGCTCTGACAAGCTTTGTCGACGGAAATACCTATAAACTCAGCGACGGATACTACTTCTACACCCAGATGGAAATCAAATGGTCAATCATGCTGCCATGGGCCATACCGTTCTGCTACAACACGGACAACCCCGGTGCGACCCACTCGCATACCCGCGGAATGACCTGGTGGATCGGTCCGATGACATCGATTCAGAACAATCCGGTGCAGATTTCCGGCAGTGTCGGCACAAACGATTACGGCTTTCCTATATTCGGCACCACCGGATCGCCCGGCAATTCTCTCACTCCGGCATCTCTGGGTAACAGACCCATTGTATTCCATACAGAGCTATGGTGTATAGGCCAGTATAGCTCCGACTATCTGCACAAGAAACATGGCCGGAATGTGATCAAGACAATATATGATCCGTGTCCGCCACTGTTCACCGTAGCGCCCGCACGCGCCATGGAATATTTCAATATCAACAACGCTCTCGGCTACAGCTCCATCGACGACCATTTCGGATATGTCAGCACCACTTACATGATGCTCAAGAGCCATCTCTGCTATGGCTATACGTTCTATAAGGATGCCGACTCGAAGATACGCGGCCTTACCGACGATGACCATACAGTGACGCTTCCGGCCATGCCGTTCCTGTCACCTCTTGCCGGCGAAAGCTACAAAGACCCGACAACAGGCAAAGCCTACCATCAGTATTGCCTGCCATTTCTGAGCACCTTCATGAATCGCTCATGCTCCATCTGGGAGGCTGACATATCTGATCCGGAATCCAACTACAAGGGATACGGCATGTTGAGTTCATACTTCAATATCAAGGGTATGTTCAGCACCGACAAGAGCCTCGGAGGCGACAACGGCATGGGTATTACCGAAACCAAGTCGACCTGGCAGGGTCACACCGCCACAGGCAACTCCTACAACAATACCGGGCGCCAGATACGCCCCGTCCGCGAGAAAGACTGACAGACGGACTGATCAATACAACCATGAGGCGCAGCGCCGGGCGGCACTGCGCCTCATGGCATTTCGTGGCTCTTCGGAGCCGCCGGGAAGCATACGCGCCCGGCTACGTCGCGGAGGTGTAGCAATGGTGTTACAAAACGTCATTATCCGTTAAAAAATCATTACCTTTGCCGCTTCAAAAAAAAGAAAGGCAACAACGCCACACATTACACAATCTTACAAACGTCCAGCATGAATTTTTCCGGACCGGTCGATTTCCGACCAAAGCTGATCTCCTCTCTCCGCGACTACTCGTCGAAACGTTTCAAAGCCGACCTCGTGGCCGGCATCGTCACCGGCATCGTGGCCCTTCCGCTGGCCATAGCCTTCGGCATAGCGAGCGGCGTAAGCCCGACTACCGGCCTGATCACCGCCATAATAGGCGGCTTCCTGGTGTCGGCGCTCGGCGGCTGCACAGTGCAGATAGGCGGCCCCACAGGCGCCTTCATAGTGATCGTCTACGGCATCATAGCCGAATACGGCCTTGAGGGTCTGGCCATAGCCACCGTGATGGCCGGCCTGATACTGGTGATGCTCGGACTGTTTCATCTCGGCACGGTGATAAAATTCATCCCCTACCCGATAGTGGTGGGCTTCACCGCCGGCATAGCGCTGACCATCTTCTCCACGCAGATCAACGACTTCCTCGGACTCGGCCTGCGCGACGTGCCGAGCGAGTTTCTGCCCAAATGGGGCGTCTATCTGACCCACCTGCAGCAGACCGACTGGGTGACTCTCGGCGTGGGTCTGGTCTCGCTCCTGATCATCATAGCCACCCCCCGCATATCCAAAAAACTGCCCGGAGCGCTGATCTCGATCATATTGATGACGGTGGCCGTCTACTTCCTCAACCGCATCGACGGCATCAGCATCGAAACCATCGGCGACCGCTTCGGCGCCCTCGCCACCGACATACCGCAGCCCCACGGATTCAAACTGAGCATGGCCACCATCAACGCCCTGCTCCCCTCGGCATTCACCATAGCCATACTGGGCGCTATCGAGTCGCTGCTGTCGTCGACCGTGGCCGACGGTATCACCGGCTCGCGCACCAACTCCAACACCGAACTGATAGGCCAGGGACTGGCCAATATCACAGTGCCGTTTTTCGGCGGCATCCCTGTCACCGGCGCCATAGCCCGCACGATGACCAACATCACCAACGGCGGCCGCACCCCGGTGGCCGGCATCATCCACGCCGCAGTGCTGCTGCTGATATTCCTCTTCCTTATGCCGATGATCAACCTCGTGCCGATGGCCTGCCTCGCCGCCGTTCTTATAATGGTGTCGTACAACATGAGCGGCTGGCGCACCGTCAGATCAATATTCAAGAACCCCAAGAGCGACGTGACAGTGCTTGCCGTCACCTTCCTGCTCACGGTGATATTCGACCTCACGATAGCCATAGAGATAGGCCTCCTGCTGGCCATAATTCTCTTCCTGCGCCGTGTGATGGAGAACACCCAGATACGCGCCTATTCAGGCCAGCTCGACGTGGCCGAGGGCACCGAAGCCACCACCCACGAGGTGCTCGACGTGGCCAAGGGCGTGGAGGTGTATGAGATCGACGGCCCGTTCTTCTTCGGCGTAGCTACCAAATTCGACGAGATGATGCGCACCTCCATGGCCGAGAAGCCTCTGGTGAGAATCATCAGGATGCGCAAGGTGCCGTTTATCGACGCCACCGGAGTGCACAACCTCGAAACACTCATCCAGTCGTCGCAGAAGGAGGGTATCGACGTGGTGCTGTCGGGCGTCAACGAGAATGTCCACCGCGTGCTCGAGCATGCCAACGTGGAGCGCATGATAGGCCAGCGCAACATCTGCGACCATATCACTCGCGCCGTAGCTCTGGCCAACTCCATAGCCGCCGAGCGGCGCACCGAACGCCAAAAAGCTGAATGACAAAGCTTCAGACGGATCCTCAAGGGATCCGTCTGTTAACGTTCGTTACGAATAGCGCTGCCGACGCAAAAAAATTTGCAAAAAAAGTTTGTCAGTTTCTAAACTTACTGTAACTTTGCAGCGTTTTTGAAGCTAAAGAATTGTTTTATTAATAAATCGAACGAAAATGAAAAAGTTAGTTCTGATGCTCGCTGTTGTATTCAGCGCATCGCTCTTCGCTTGCGGAAACAAGAACGCCGCTGAGGCTGAGGCTG
>JAIDKJ010000367.1 GCA_029051835.1 Paramuribaculum sp.
GTACATTCGCCAACGACAACGGCACCGACAACCAGGTGGCACGCTCGATCCCCTCGCGCTATGCCCAGGGCCAGTGGCGCACCAGCAACGACGAGTCGAACTGGAGCTTCGGAAACATCCGCTCGCTCAACTTCTTCTTCGAAAATGTTATGGCTAACCTCGAAAGCGGAAAGCTCGATAATACTGCACTTGTACGCCAGTCGATAGGCGAAGCCTACTTCTTCCGTGCTTATCAGTATTTCGCAAGCTACAGCGCTGTCGGCGACTATCCCATCATCGACAACGTGCTTCCCGACGAAAAGGAAGTTCTTCTGGAGAACTCCTACCGCCGCCCGCGCAACCAGGTGGCCCGCCACATCCTCGAGGATCTCGACAACGCCCTCGCCTACCTTCCCGATATCTCCGACAAGGGCAAGCAGGGTATCAACCGCGACTGTGCGCTTCTGCTCCGCTCGCGTGTGGCTCTCTTCGAAGGCACATGGCTGAAATATCATAAGGGCACTGCACTCGTGCCCGGCGGACCCGGATGGCCCGGCGACGCATCGCTCCTCGGATCGTTCGACATCGACAGCGAGATCAACTACTTCCTTACCGAAGCCATGAACTCGGCCAAGGAGCTTGGCGACAAGTTTGTGGGACGTCTTACCGAGAACACCGGCGTGATCGACGCGTTCAGCCCGACTCTCAACCCGCTCAACCCCTACTACTGCATGTTCGGGCAGCAGAATCTTGACGCTTACAACGAGGTTCTGATGTATCGTGCCTATCAGCTCGAATCTCCCGCAGTGTCGACTCAGATCCAGCACTCCTTCATGACCCACGGCGGCGGCCTCGGCTACACCCGCGGCATGATCCGCAGCTTCGTGATGGCCAACGGTCTTCCCATCTACGCTGCCGGTTCGGGCTACGATCCCAACTGGGAGAACGCCGGCGTGTCGGCCACTCTGCAGGATCGCGACTCGCGCGCACAGCTCTTCGTCCGCGGCGACAACTGCGTGATGGCATATCTCAATGGTGAAGTCGCTGCCGAATACAACATGAGCACAGTTCTCACCGAGGTTGCTTCGCAGAACCCCATCACCGGCTATGCCAA
>JAIDKJ010000368.1 GCA_029051835.1 Paramuribaculum sp.
GCATGGGAGAGAGTTTCAAGTCATATCTCAATCTCATGCCCCATGCCTCGGCGCGTCAGGCCCACAAGTGCATAGCCAAGTTGCTCAAGACGCTCGAAAAACGCCCCGACGATCTGGTGTTTCTGGCCAATACGGCCGAGCGATATGCCCATTCCGATACATCGGAGATCTATTCCGACGAGCTATATCTGCCGTTTATACGTGCGGTGGTCGACAACAAGCGTGTCGACAAAAGCATCAAGGCGCGCTACGAGCATCAGGTGAGGGTGCTTTCGGCATCGCAGGTGGGCATGTCGGCTCCCGAATTCACGTTTACCGATCGCGACGGAAACCGGCGCACCTTTGCTCCCGATTCGTCGGAAGTGACGCTGATCTACTTCTTCGATACCGAATGCGGCGACTGCCATCTGGCGCGTACGCGTCTTGACGCCGACATACCGACAACGCGTTACATCGACGCAGGGCTGGTGCGCGTGGTGGCCATATCGGCCGAAGAACCGACCGACGAATGGCGCGAGAAGGTCAAGAAATTCCCGTCGACATGGACGGTCGGCTCGGCTCCCGACATAGATACCATCTACGATATCACGGTCACTCCGTCGTTTTATATCCTCGATGAAAACGCGGTGATACGCATGAAGAATGCGGGTATCGATGCCGTCCTGCAGGTGATGTCGCGCCTTTGACGCGCGCTTCATCAGTGCGGGCTGACGTTATATTTTATACCACACAACTGTCAAAGCTTTTCGCGATGTCGAAATTAAACAAAATCATAGCGCATACATTCGTGAAGTGTACGGGCTACACCTACAGCAATATGGCCCGGCTCTTCATACGTCTTTTCGTAGGAGTGATGTTCATGCAGTTCGGCATACGCCATCTTGTGGCGTTCGAGCAGTTGCGCGACACCTTCCCGTGTATGTTCGGCCTACAGCCCTCCACCTGTCTTGTCATCATGATCGTGATAGAGATAGTGTGCTCGCTGTTCATCATGGTCGGCTTCCTGACCCGGATCTCGGTGATTCCTCCCGCGCTTTCGATGATGGCGGCCGAATACTACATATTCCACAATCTGCTGCCCAACGTGTCGGGCTACGGCCTGTCGGACACACAGCCCGGCTATCTGCCCATCATGTTTATCGGCATATATCTGTATATATTGCTGGCCGGCCCGGGCAAAATATCTCTCGATTATTTCATTTCGCTGTATCTCATCGGCCGTCAGGGCAAGAGCGGCGACGAGGAGCTGGAGGATGTCTGAGTCATGAGGATCGCAGCGTTGATATCGGGTGGCGTCGACAGCGCCGTGGCAGTCCACAGGCTTGTGGAGCAGGGTCACGACGTCAGCCTCTTCTATATACGCATAGCCGCCGACGATGGCCGTGGCGACTGCTCGGCCGAGGAGGATCTCGAGATGTGCCGTCTGATAGCCTCGCGCTATGGCTTGCCGCTCGACACCGTCGACCTCAACAAGGAATATTGGGAGAGCGTCATGGAGTATGCTCTCCGCACGGTCAGGCAGGGGCTGACCCCTAATCCCGACATAATGTGCAACCGGTTCATCAAGTTCGGCTACTTCGAGGAGCGTCGTGGATATGAGTTCGACTATACGGCCACAGGCCATTACGCGCGTACTCTGACCGATCCGGCCGACGGACTCGTATATCTGGCCACGGCGCCTGATCCGGTCAAGGATCAGACCGACTTTCTGGCCCGGATAAGCTACCGTCAGCTGAGCCACGCGATGTTTCCTATCGGCGATCTGCCCAAGTCGGAAGTGCGCCGCATGGCAGTGGATCTGAATCTGCCCAATGCCCGCCGGCGCGACAGTCAGGGCATCTGTTTCCTCGGCAAGATCAACTACAACGACTTCATACGCCGTCATCTCGGCGAGCGCCCCGGACCGATCATCGAGATAGAGAGCGGCCGCAAGCTCGGCGAGCACCGCGGCTACTGGTTCCATACCATCGGACAGCGCAAGGGGCTTGGCCTCAGTGGCGGACCGTGGTATGTGGTGGGCAAGAACATCGTGGACAATGCCGTCTACGTCAGCGGAGGCTACGGCACCCTGCGGCAGTATGGCCGCACGATATGCCTCGACGAGATGCACTGGATCACGCGCGATCCGTGGCCTGACCGGTGCGATGCCGAGCCGATAGTGTTCAAAAACCGTCATATGCCGGAATTCATTGAGGCGACCCTCACCCGCGTAGCCCCGTCGCGCTACGTCATCGAAAGTTCGCAGCCGGTGCAGGGGATCGCTCCCGGGCAGTTTGCCGTGATATACACCCCCGATAGGCGCATCTGTCTGGGAAGCGGCATCATCACCACCGACGATCCTCGTCATTTCAAACTCACACAGCCATGTCAGAACGAATCCGACTGAAAGTTCTCGGCCTGTCGTACAGCCAGATACAGACCGGCGCATATGCGCTGATACTCGCCGAGGCCGATGGTCCCGGACGCATCCCGGTCGTCATAGGGCCGGCCGAAGCACAGTCGATAGCCATAAGGATGGAGAGCATCACCCCTCCGCGGCCGATGACCCACGATCTGTTTGTCAGTTTCGCCCACGCATTCGGCGTCAAGCTCCGCGAGGTGTTCATATATCGGTTTGAGGACGGCATATTCTCCTCTGAGCTTACGTTTACCGACGGTGACCGCACAGTGACCGTCGATTCGCGCACCTCCGACGCCATAGCCATAGCAATGCGCACTTCGGCGC
>JAIDKJ010000369.1 GCA_029051835.1 Paramuribaculum sp.
TGGTGACTCCTACAGGATTCAAACCTGTAACCTTCTGATCCGTAGTCAGATGCTCTATTCAGTTGAGCTAAGGAGCCATCGTAGCGCAAACCTTTTTGAAATCGCTCTCGATCTCGTTTGCGACTGCAAAGTTAATAGCTTTTTTTGTGTTGGCCAAATTTTTTAGCGACTTTTTTATTGCTAATATTTGATGCGGTTGATAATGAGTTGTGTATCAGTGGTTGTTTAGATAGTCTTAAATGGGGTTGATGTGCTTCGGCGATGGTTGTGCGGCTCTGTTGTGGGGCCGGTGGGCTTGATATGGCCATTTTATCGTTGTGAAATTGAAGTTACGATATGGAATCCGGCCTTGCAATTGACGCGAAAAATGGTTAACTTTGTCAGCATAAGCAGCAGTAGAGGACGGCTGGCAATACAGCGTGCCGGAATTTCGGAGGATAATGTCGCAGTTCGTGCATTGATTGAGGCTATGAAGTGGGGCAATACGTTTAATCCGAGGTGTGGTGTATGGATTGCTTGGCCTCTGTATCGTCTGCTTATATCGATTGATTTGCAATAGATACTTGATGAATAGATTAGTATTATTTGCGGCAACGGCCATGTGTGCCGCCTCGGTTGCGGCTTCGGAGCCGGCCGACCGCCTCGTTATACTTCACACAAATGATACGCACAGCCGCATCGACCCCGACGCGTCGGGTCGTGGAGGCATATTGCGCCGTCAGGCGTTGATCGACAGTATCAGGAATGCAGAAACAAACGTTTTGCTTGTCGATGCTGGCGATGCCGTGCAGGGCACGCTCTATTATTCGCTGTTTGGTGGCGAGGTTGAGCGCAAGATGATGAATGCTCTCGGATATGACATTCAGATTCTGGGCAATCATGAGTTTGACAACGGTATGGAGGCGCTCGCGAGGGAGTGGAAGCAGCTCGGTGCATCGCGCCTGTCCACTAACTATGATCTGACCGATACTCCACTCGACTCCATATTCAAGCCCTACGAGATCCGCACGGTAGGCAATCGCCGTATCGCCTTTATAGCCGTCAATATCGATCCTGACGGCATGATATCGGCTATCAACAGCAAGGGTGTGAAATATCTCGACGGTATCAAGGCTGCCAATGCCACGGCATGGCATCTCAAACACAACGAAAAGGTGGACATGGTGATAGCGTTGACGCATATAGGATATGCCGTGGCTCCCGGTTACACCGACATGGATCTCGCCGGCAAAAGCGAGGATATCGATCTGATAATCGGTGGGCATTCCCACACGCTTGTCAATCCTTCCGATCCGAAATCGCCCGAGTGGTTTGCGCTCAATGCCAATGGCGACAGCGTGATAATAGCCCAGTCAGGATCGGCGGGCGCCTATGTGGGCAAGGTGGACATCAATCTGTCTGACCTCAAGGTGACAACTTCGGTGATACCGGTCGATGCGCGTCTTGACGATCGTATAAACCCCGCTGTGGCCGACATATTGCAGCCTTATCGGTCAAAGGTGGATTCCATCCTGTCTATTCCATTGGCTGAAACATCGGCACCGCTTCTCAAAGCCGACTGGGGGCTGGTAAATCTGGTCAGTGATCTGGTCATGGAGGTAGGCACGCGCCTCAATGGCGCTCCGGTCGATATGGCCATCATGAATCGTGGCGGCATACGGTGTGATCTCGACAGCGGCACGATCACTAAAGGGATTGTCATGCAGATGCTTCCGTTCGACAACCATGTGGTAGTGATCGACGTTAGCGGCGCCGACTTGCTTCAGGCTTTTGAGGTGATGGCCGGCCGTAAGGGCGACGGAGTGAGCGGAGCGTCGGCTGTTATCGATCCTTTGACGCTTACCTGCGCCGAGGCTCTTGTCGGAGGCAAGAAGATTGACCCTTCGCGCCGATATAAGGTAGCGACCATCGACTATCTCGCTCTTGGCGGCGACTTTTTGAGCAGCCTGAAGAATGCCGTGATCGAGAAACGCAGCGACGCGTTGCTCTACGACGATGTTATCGGACTCCTTGCCGAGAAGTCGCGCATGGCTGTGCCCATTGTTCCTGACACTACTGTGAGAATGCAGATAGGTGCCAAATAATAATGTAGTTATTGAAAGATATAAATGAGAATTCCAGGATTTATAAGATATATGGCCGTGGCGTGTGCCTGCGTGGCGGCGACTCCGGGCATCAACCGGGCTACAGGCATCAATAC
This sequence comes from Paramuribaculum sp., assembly GCA_029051835.1. Lineage (GTDB taxonomy): Bacteria > Bacteroidota > Bacteroidia > Bacteroidales > Muribaculaceae > Paramuribaculum. The sequence continues at coordinate 2,201 of JAIDKJ010000369.1, forward strand.
CCGGTCGTACGATCTTGAGGATGCCGGCGAAAGCGGCCGTTGGGCTGATTCGGTGATGGCTTCCATGAACCTGCGCGACCGTGTGGCGCAGCTGATGGTGCCGCGGCTTGATATTGCCGACAATGCTGCCGGACAGTCGCAGTTGCGCAGTGTCGTGGCCGGACAGAAGGTCGGTGGCATATTGCTCGGCAAAGGCAAGGCTTCCGACTATGCCGGTCTGATAAGTTTTGCCGGATCTGTGGCTCCGGTTCCGTTGATGGTCACGCTTGATGGCGAATGGGGCCCGGCTATGCGCGTGACCGATGCGCCTCGTTTCCCCTACAACATCTGTCTGGGAGCTATAACCGACGACGGTCTGCTTTATGACTACGGACGCGAAGTGGCGAGGCAGTGCCGCGAACTGGGCATAAGCGTCGACTTCGCTCCGGTGCTTGATGTCAATTCCAATCCGCGCAATCCGGTCATCGGCTATCGTTCGTTTGGCGAGGATCCTGCGAGGGTAAGCCGCCTTGGCGTGGCATTCTCGCGCGGACTGGCCGATGGCGGTGTGATGCCGGTAGGCAAGCATTTTCCCGGACACGGCGACACGGATACCGACTCGCATCATGCTCTCCCGGTGCTCAACCGTACGGCTCAGGAATTGGAACAGACCGAACTCGTGCCGTTTCGCGACTATATCGCGGCGGGTATGCCGGGAATCATGACCGGGCATCTGACAGTGCCGGCTCTGGATCCCACAGGAGCGCCGGCGTCGTTATCGGCCGCTATTACTACCGGACTGCTCAAAAACCGCATGAAGTTCAATGGCATAGTGTTTACCGACGCACTGGCCATGAAGGGAGCTAAGGCCTCAGGCGAAGCCAACAATTGTGTGGCCGCCCTCAAGGCCGGAGCCGACGTGCTGTTGCAGCCCCGTTCTCTCGCTGCCGACATTCAGGCTGTGGTGTCGGCAGTCAAATCAGGAGACATCTCTGAAAAGCAGATCAATAAAAGCTGTCGCAAACTGCTTGTGTGGAAACACCGGTCAGGACTCGTGCAGTCAGCACGCCCGAAAGTGGCCGGAATAGCCACAAGGCTCAATTCGGCTTCGGCCAAAGATATGATAGAGCGGCTTGCCGAAGCATCGATGGTGTGTGTGCGCAACGATGGCGACCTTATCCCCGTAGGTTCGCTTACTGACCGAAAGATAGCCGTGGTCACGCTTGGGGCAGCGGCCGAAAATACCTTCAGTGAGTATTGCCGCAAATACGCGCGTGTCACTGCCTATGGATTTACCGCCGGGCCGATCCCGGCGGCAAAGATCGCCGAGATCAACAAGTCGGATCTGGCCATAGTGCTTGTCACCACCTCATCGTCATGGGCTGCAACAGCTCTCAAACAGATCGACACCCGGTCGAAAGTGGCCGTAGTGCTTGCCAATCCCATCAAGATTGCCGGTCTGTCATCGGCTTTTGGCAGCTATGGCGCGGTGCTGATAGGCGGTGACGATATAAAGGCCATGCGCAAGGCGGCGGCTCAGGCCGTGTTTGGAGGAATAGATATCACCGGGCGCATGCCGGTGGCCGTTCCCGGGCTTGCTCCGCTCGGTGCCGGAACCGATATCGTCAGGACTCGTCTTGGCTACGCCTCTCCTGAAGCCATGGGTTTTGATCCCGATCTGACGCGCCGCATAGATTCGATAGCGCGCGCCGGAGTGGCATCGGGAGCCTATCCCGGCTGCCAGGTAGTAGTGGCGCGCGGTGGCAGGGTGGTGGTTGACTCCTCTTATGGCAAGCTGGAACGCGGAGGAGCCGAAGTGACCGGCGAAACACTATATGACGTCGCGTCGATGACCAAAGCCACTGCAACGATCGCCGGATTGATGAAAGCCTACGATGAGGGACTTTTTCGGCTCGACGAACCCATATCGCACTATATCCCCGAACTGGAGGCCACCGAAAAGTCAGGCCTTACTCCCTCGCAGTTGCTATATCATGAATCGGGGATGCCGGCTATCATCAATGTCAGCAAAGTGATGATGGATCCGGCCAGTTACTCAGGCCCGCTCACCAAAGGGCGGCAGGCGCCGGGCTATGGCATACGTATCGCAGCCCGTGTCTACGGCAACAGCAGTGCTCGCCTGCGCCGCGACATCACGAGCGCGACGGCCACCAAAGACAATCCTGTAGAGATAGCTTCCGGAATCTATGGAGGAACCACTCTCCGCGATACGATAATGAGCCGTATACATCAGGCGCCTCTTCGTGCGTCGAAGTCCTATCGCTACAGTTGCCTCAACTTCTGCCTGCTCATGGAGATGGAGGAGAACGTCACCGGCACCGATCATGCCCGATGGGTGAAGTCGGAGATATTCGGACCGCTCGGCGCATGGCACACCGGCTTCCGTCCGCGAGAATATTATTCTTCGGCCAAGATCGCGCCTACTGAAAACGATGCATTCCTGCGCCGTCAGACCGTGCGCGGATATGTCCACGACGAGATCGCCGCCTTTTCGGGTGGCGTGCAGGGCAACGCCGGACTGTTTTCCACGGCTTCGGATATAGCCAAATACTCGCAGATGCTGCTTAATGGCGGTGTCTACGGCGGCGAACGTCTGTTGAGCGAGGCCACTGTAAGGAAGTTCACCGACAGCCGCAGCCAGGGCGGCAAGCGCGCTCTCGGATTCGATCTGATGGGGCATCCTTTGAGCGATGATGATACCGGGGGATATTCGATCTTCGGCCATACGGGATTCACAGGCACCTGTTTCTGGATTGATCCGGACAACGAACTCATATTCGTGTTTTTATCCAACAGAGTCAACCCCTCGCGCGACAACCGGGCTTTCACACGGCTAAATCCGCGCGGACTTATGATGAAGGCCATCTATGAATCTCTCGGCAGGTCATAGCCGGTAGTCATAAGTGACCGACGTCAATATCAAAGACATTTATTTAAGTAAGTAACTCTCAAAAATTAGCTGCGAGTGATTTTTGAGGTTAGTTCGAGTGATTTTTGTTTGAAGCCGAAGGCGTG